>NZ_CEXPNT010000006.1:44544-59218 GCF_982709265.1 Candidatus Marivariicella framensis
AAGCGAAATAAAAAACACCAACTAAGAGTAATAAAACATTAATTAATGATTAAAAACAATTACGACGCTATAGTCGTTGGAACTGGAGTCAGTGGAGGATGGGCTGCAAAAGAATTATGTGAAAAAGGATTAAAGACATTAGTCCTTGAAAGAGGTCCAATGGTAAAGCATGTTGAGGATTATAAGACAATGAACGATCAGAAATGGGATTATCCAGCAGGTGATATAATTACAGAAGAAATTAAAAAAAGTCAACCAAAACAAAGTAGAACAGGTTATGTGAATTCTGAATCAACAAAACATTTTTTTGTTGATGACATTGAAAACCCATACAGCGAAACAAAACCATTTAACTGGATTAGAGGATACCATGTTGGGGGAAGATCATTATTGTGGGGTCGTCAAGTTTATCGATTAGGAGATTTAGATTTTGATGCAAATTTAAAAGAAGGTGTTGCCGTTGATTGGCCAATAAGATACAAAGATATAGCTCCATGGTATGATTATGTTGAGGAGTACATAGGTATTAGTGGTGAAAAATTAGGCTTACCTCAAATTCCAGATGGAAAGTTCCTCAAACCAATGGAAATGTTTTGTGTTGAGAAGGATTTAAAAAAATCTCTAGAACAAAATTATGATGATCGTTTACTTACAATTGGAAGAGTTGCTCACATTACTGAGGGAACTAAGCCAGGCTTAGGAAGAGTGTCTTGTCAGTACAGAAATAAATGCAGAAGAGGCTGTCCTTATGGGGCTTATTTCAGTAGTAACTCCTCAACACTTCCAGCAGCCGAAGCTTCAGGAAACATGACTTTAAGACCTAACTCTATTGTTACAGAGGTTATCTATGATGAAGAGGCAAAACGTGCTTCCGGAGTAAGAATTACAGATTCAGAAACAAATGAAACTATAGAATATTCAGCAAAAGTCGTTTTCTTGTGCGCTTCAACTATTCCAACAACTTCAATATTAATGCAGTCAAAATCAGATCGATTCCCAAATGGAATGGGAAATGATTCTGGAGAATTAGGACACAACCTAATGGATCATCATTTTCAAATTGGAGCATATGGAACCTCAGATGCTCATAAAGACAAATACTATACAGGCTCTAGACCCAACGGACATTATTTACCTAGATTTAGAAATCTTGGAGGTAAAACTGATCAAAAAGATTTCATTAGAGGTTATGGGTATCAAGGAGGAGGAAGTAGAGGTTCATGGAATGTCATTCCAGAGAATGCATATGGATCTGAATTTAAAAAAGAAATATTAACTCCTGGAGATTGGGGAATTAACCTTGGAGCATTTGGTGAAATTCTACCATATCATGAAAATCACATGTCGTTAGATTATGATAAAACTGATAAATGGGGTTTGCCTACAGTAAACTTTGATTGTGAAATTAAAGAAAACGAATTGAATATGAGAAAAGATATGCAGCAACAAGCCATTGAAATGCTCGATAAGGCTGGTTTTAAAAATATTACTGGATATGATTCTACTTACAATTTTGGGAATGGTATTCATGAGATGGGAACAGCACGTATGGGACATGATCCAAAAACTTCCATTTTAAATAAAAACAACCAACTTCATAGTGTTCCTAATGTTTATGTTACTGATGGATCTGCTATGACATCTGCTGGGTGTACAAACCCCTCTATTACCTATATGGCTTTATCTGCAAGAGCTGCTAATCATGCGGTAGAAGAACTTAAAAAAATGAATATTTAAAAAATGAACAGAAGAAACGCATTAAAAAATATTGGATTTTCAGTTGGTTCACTAACTGTAACTCCTGCTCTTGCAAGTATATTTCAAAGTTGTCAATCAGAAATAGATTGGAAACCAAGCTTTTTTTCATTAGATCAAAAAGAAATTGTAGAGAAATTTCTTGAGCTCATTATTCCTGAATCTGATGGAATACCCGGAGCATCAGAACTTAAGCTTATCAGGTATATTGACTCATATGCAAGTTTAGCTAAGAAAGAAGATACATATGGTATTCAAAACGTGAATTCACTTATTAATAACACATTGATTTCCAATTCAAAATCAAGTGTTTATAAATTAACTTTTGATGAATGTGAAAATCAATTAAAAAAGTTTCTTTTAGCAGAGGGTGATCAAATTAAAGAATGGGATTCAATGAATAGTAATTATTGGTCAAAAATTTTAAACGATCAAAACACATCAGTTCCCGAAGAGGCTATGGCATATGTTTCACTTGTAACTCTTAGACAATGGGCAGTGTCTGCCTATAGATGGCACAACGAATATATAGCAAAAAATGTACTTGACTTTAGACCTGTTCCAGGAGAACAAAAGGGATGTGTTGACCTTCAGGAAGCAACAGGTGGGTTAGTTTGGGCTGTTCAATAAGTTATTAGGATGTTTTTTTTAATTTAGTAGTAGCAAAATATACACCTGAAAAAACTAAAACCATTGCAATAACTTTTATTAAATCTAGTGAATCATTTCCTGTTACTATAGCATAAATTATTGCAATTGGGGGTTGTAAGTATATGAAAGCCCCTATTGTTGAGGCGGGAAGACTTTTAAGTGCATACATGTTTAACATATAAGTTAAAAAGGTTGTTCCAATAACAACAAAAGCCATTCGCCATAAAGCTTCAAACGGCAGTGAGGTCCATTGTACTAACCTAAATTCGTTATATGTAACTGGAAAAGATAAAATAAATCCAATAAAAAACATCCATTTCATCAAAACTAAAGTGTGATATCTTTGAGTAAGTGGCTTGGATAAAACTAAATATCCAGCAAACGCAGATGCGTTAATTAAAAACATAATATTCCCCAACATTGCATTAGGGGCATTTTCACTAACTTCTTTTCCATAAAAAATTAATATAAGAGCTCCAGCAAAACCAAATATAATTCCTCCAAGTTTTGTGAGTCCAATTTTTTCTTTTAGAAAAATATAAGATAAAATCAAAACCATTACAGGAGTTAACGTAATTATTACACCACTATTAATAGGTGTAGATAGTTCTAATCCTTTTAAAAACATTAACATATTAATACATGTACCAAGTAATGCGGCGAAAAATAATCTTAAATAATCGGCGGTATCAATTTTCTGTTTTGGAGCAAAGAAACTAATGATGAAAAAAATAAAACCAGCTCCCATAAGTCTCAATTGAACTAATCCAAAGGCTCCAATATATTGAGGCATTATAACTTTGGCAATAGTATGATTTAAGCCATATATAGTAGTTGCAATCAAAGCAGCAATAAGAGCTAAAATTTTACTTTTATCCATTAATAATATTTTTTGCCTGTTTAATAATTTCTGGGGAATTTCCAATAAAAATTTTATCATCAATTACTAATACTGGTCGTTTCAGAAAGGTGTAGTGTTCCAAAATAAGTTTTTTAAAGTCAATTTCATCAAGATTAACATCCTTTAATTTTCTTTGCTTATATAACTGAGATCTTTTGCTAAACAATGATTCATAACTACCTGAAAGAGAGTGTAAAAAATCAAGTTCACTTTCAGTAATACCTTGTTTTTTAATGTCTATTAAGCTCTCTGACTCAATTAAGTCCAATTTTTTAATAATTTTTTTACAAGTTGAACAGTTTTTTAAATAGTAAAAAGATAACATTTAAACTCATTTTTTCATTTACAAAGAAAATGTATTTTAATCATATGTAATTATATTTATGATAAAATCAAATACATTTGTTTAAAATTTAAGTCCAAATTTCATGAAGAAAAAAATGCATTTTAACTCTAGAGTAATACACGGAGGTCAAAAAATTGATGAATCCTTTGGAGCAGTTATGCCTCCTATTTATCAAACTTCTACTTATGCTCAAACCACTCCTGGGGGCCATAAAGGTTATGAGTACAGTAGGACCCATAATCCGACAAGAACTGCTCTTGAAAATGCATTAGCCAGTATAGAATCTGGAAAACATGGATTAGCTTTTGGCTCGGGTCTTGCAGCTATGGATGCAGTACTTAAATTGTTAAAGCCTGGTGATGAAATAATTGCTACCCATGATTTGTATGGAGGTTCTTATAGACTCTTCACTAAAATTTTTGAAATCTTTGATTTAAAATTTCATTTTGTTGATCTTCAAAACATAAATGAAATAGAGTCTAAGGTTAATAAAAAAACAAAATTAATTTGGGTTGAAACTCCTACCAATCCAATGATGAATATTGTAGATATTCAAGCTGTAAGTAATATCTCACAGTCAAACAGTATATTATTAGCTGTTGATAATACATTTGCATCACCCTATTTACAGAATCCACTTTTACTAGGAGCTGATATTGTTATGCACTCTGCGACAAAATATATTGCTGGCCATAGTGATGTCATTTTAGGAGCATTAATTGTAAATTCTGACGACCTTGAGGAACGTCTCCGTTTTATTCAAAACGCAAGTGGAGCTGTTCCAGGACCAATGGACTGTTTCCTTACCCTAAGAGGAATTAAAACTTTAGCTGTAAGGATGGAACGTCATTGTTATAATGGCAAAAAAATAGCAGAGTTTTTAAATAAGAGTCCTTTAATTGAAAAAGTATATTGGCCAGGTTTAATTGATCATCCAAATCATTTAATCGCAAAAAAGCAAATGAATGATTTTGGAGGAATGATTTCTTTTATCCCTAAAGGTTCTAACTATGAAAATGCTATAAAAATTATTGAAAACCTTAAGATCTTTACTTTAGCTGAATCTCTTGGTGGTGTTGAAAGTTTATCTGGTCATCCAGCAAGTATGACACACGCATCTATCCCAAAAAAAATAAGAGAAAAAAGTGGAGTTTTAGACTCTTTGATAAGACTTAGTGTTGGAATAGAAGATTCTCAAGACTTGATAGATGATATTGAACAAGCGGTTAATCATTAAGCTTCACTATCTTTGTAGTAGATGAATACTTTATCCATTTCAAAAAATAAAAAAATCTATTTTGCTTCAGACCAGCATTTTGGTGCTCCATCTACAGATTCTAGTAAAATTAGAGAAAATAAGTTTTTAGAATGGCTTAATTATATAGAAAAAGATGTCGGTGCTTTATTTTTATTAGGCGATCTTTTTGATTTTTGGTTTGAATATAAATCTGTTGTTCCAAAAGGGTTTGTGAGAATTCTTGGAAAATTAGCCAATCTGTCTGATAAGGGTATTCCAATATATTTTTTCGTAGGTAACCATGACTTGTGGATGGAGAATTATTTTATTACTGAACTTGGCATTCCTGTATTTCATAAGCCTCAGGAGTTCAATTTAAATGGTAAGTCTTTTTTAATTGGTCATGGAGATGGTCTTGGCCCTGGAGATTATGGATATAAAAGAATGAAAAAAATCTTCATTAATCCAATATCGAAATTTTTATTTAGATGGATTCATCCTGATATTGGAGTAAAACTGGCTCAGTATTTATCTATAAACAATAAATTAATTTCTGGTGATGATAATATAAAATATGATGGGCCTGAAAATGAAATTATTTTTCAATACGTTTTGAGAAAACAAAAAGAAAAATCAAGAGACTTTTATGTTTTTGGTCATAGACATATTCCTTTGGACCTTTCAACTGAAAAATCTCGTTATATTAATCTAGGAGATTGGATTAATCATTACACATATGCTGAATTTAATAATTATAATCTATTGTTGAAAACTTGGAAACTAACTAATGATTGAACAAAAATCATTAGTTTACGAAAAGACCGTCTTAGTTGGTGTAATAACCCCTGAGCAAAACGAAGAAAAATCAAGAGAATATATAGATGAACTTGAGTTTTTATCTTTTACTGCAGGGGGAGAAGTGATAAAGAGATTTACTCAAAAAATAAATTCACCTAACCCAAAAACTTTTATTGGAAGCGGTAAGTTAGCAGAAGTTGAGGTTTTTGTTAGTAAAAATGATGTAAGTACAGTTGTTTTTGATGATGAATTAACCCCTGCTCAACAAAATAATATAGAAAAAATTCTTAGGTGTAAAATATTAGATAGAACTGGCTTGATACTTGATATTTTTGCTCAACGTGCTAAAACAAGCTATGCAAGAACCCAAGTAGAATTAGCTCAATATCAATATTTACTTCCCCGTTTGAAGGGGCTTTGGACTCATCTTGAAAGGCAAAAAGGAGGAATAGGAATGAGGGGTCCAGGAGAAACCGAAATTGAAACCGATAGAAGAATAGTCAGAGATAAAATTTCACTTCTAAAAAAAAGGTTATTACTTATAGATAAGCAAATGGCAACTCAAAGAGGAAATAGAGGGGATCTTGTTAGAGTAGCTTTAGTTGGATACACCAACGTTGGAAAGTCAACCTTAATGAATGTAATTTCAAAAAGTGATGTTTTTGCTGAGAATAAATTGTTCGCTACCTTAGATACTACTGTGCGTAAAGTTGTAATTGGTAATCTTCCTTTTTTGCTTAGTGATACAGTAGGTTTTATAAGAAAGCTTCCAACTCAATTGGTTGAATCATTTAAAAGCACCCTTGATGAAGTTCAAGAGGCCGACTTGCTCCTTCATGTTGTTGATATATCTCACCCTAATTTTGAAGATCACATTGAGTCTGTAAATCAAATTTTACACGATATAAAAAGCATAGACAAACCTACATTAATGGTTTTTAATAAGATTGATGCATACGAACCAGAACCATGGGATTCAGATGATTTAATTTCTAAAAAGACAAACAAGAACTTTACTATTGAAGAATTAGAAACTTCTTGGGTTAGTCAAAGTAATGGTAAAAGTGTATTTATATCTGCTCTTCAAAAAGATAATTTTAAAAAGTTTAGAGAAGACACATATAAAGTCGTTCGTGATATTCATATTACTAGATTCCCTTATAATCACTTTTTGTATCCAGAGGGACTAGACGGGTATTAATTTAATTTATTTAAGACATAAGCTCCAGCTTGATCAGTAGGTAAAATCGTTAAATCAGCTACATTAACATGATTTGGAGCGTCTATCATATAGCAAATAGAATCTGCAACATCTTCAGGAGATAATGGAGTAAAACCTTCATAAACTTTTTTAGCTCTTTCCTTGTCACCTTTAAACCTAACATTAGAAAAGTTTGTTTCTACTAATCCAGGATTAATAGCGCCAACTCTTATGCCAAAAGGATTTAAGTCTAAGCGAAGACCCTCTGTAAATTTTTCAACAGCAGCTTTACTCGCACAATAAACATTTCCTTTTGGATAAGATTCCTTTCCAGCAATTGATCCAACATTAATTATTTGACCTGATTTTTTTTCAACCATATCATTCAAAATTGCTTTTGTTACATAAAAAAGACCCTTAACATTTCCATCAATCATCGCTTCCCAATCTGAAATATTTGATTCATGCACAAGGGCAAGTCCATGAGCATTTCCAGCATTATTAATTATTACATCAATATCTTTAAACTTTTTTGGAATGGATGCAATGGATTTAAAAACATCCTCTTTATTTCTAACGTCAAAAGTTAAAATATGTGTATTTGTATTTAATTTATTTGACAACTCCTCAAGTTTATTTAAATTTCTTCCACATAATATTAAATGATGTCCTTTTGTTGCTAGTTTTTCTGCAGTAGACCAGCCAATTCCACTACTTGACCCAGTTATTAAAATTGTTTTTTTTATCATAGTTTTTATGGTATACGTTCTCCCCAGCTAGCTTCTAGAATTTCAAACCAATCGGTTGTTTCAAGATTTATAAATTTTGCTTTTACAGATGATAAAAGTCTTTCTTTTTTAGTGGTTCCAACTACAGGGTTGATTCCCGAAGGATGCTTAAATAACCATGCTAAAATAAGCTGATCTTCATTGCAAGAATACTTTTGGGAGAGATTTTCTAAAACAGAATTAATTCTAGCTCTTTTTTTGTCTAAAACCTTAAAATAACTACCTAAAGGAGACCATGCCATTACATTTATTTTTTTTAGCTGACAGTAGTCAAGAGTTCCATTACTAAATGAATCAGTATGAGTTAAAGAGCATTCAATCTGGTTATGTTTGATATTTGTTGATACACTTAATAATTCTATTTGATGTTTTGTAAAATTAGAGACTCCAAATTCTAGTATTTTCCCTTCGTTTACGAGATCTGAAATTACAGGACCAATTTCATCAGGATTCATCAAAGGGCTCGGTCGGTGGAGTAAAAACACATCAATATATTCAGTTTTTAAATTTCTCAATGTATTCTCAACAGAATATCTTATATGTTTAGCTGAATAATCATAGTGCTTTACTTTAACTGGCCTTAAGTCTGATGGATACTGAATTCCACATTTAGAAATTAGTTTTATATTTTCTCTTTGAATACTTGAAAGCTGAAGTGCCTTTCCAAATTCAGATTCAGTAGTATATCCGCCATAAATATCTGCATGATCAAAAGAATTTATACCTATTTCAAGATTATATTCAATTAGTTCCTGCATTTTATGGGTGGATAGTCCTATACCCCATTTGCCCCAAGTCATTGTTCCTGAAATAATATTAGAAGCCAGTTCTTTATTCATTAAAAGCTATAATTTCTTCTAAAATAGTAATACTTTGTGCCTCTAGGCTTGCAACTAGTTCTATTTTTTAACCAATTATTAACAACAATTGCTAAAATTAATCTTCATTTTTGTTGCACTAAATTTTAAACCTTAATATATATCATGGAAAACACTAACATAGATATTAATTCGATAAATGAAATCATTGAGAAGGAAAGTGCCTTTGTAGATCTTCTTACTATGGAAATGAATAAAGTTATAGTTGGTCAAAAAACTATGATTGAAAGACTTGTCATTGGGCTTTTAGGTCGTGGCCACGTTTTATTAGAAGGAGTTCCAGGTCTTGCAAAAACTTTAGCGATTAACACTTTAAGTCAGGCAGTTAAAGGTAGTTTCAGTCGTATACAGTTTACACCAGACCTTTTACCTGCCGATGTAATAGGAACTATGATATTTAATATGAAAGAGAATGATTTTTCAATAAAGAAGGGGCCTATATTTGCAAACTTTGTATTGGCTGATGAAATAAACCGTGCTCCAGCAAAAGTTCAGTCTGCGCTTCTAGAAGCTATGCAGGAGAAGCAAGTTACAATTGGAGATACTTCATTTAAGCTAACGGAACCCTTTTTAGTAATGGCAACTCAAAATCCAGTAGAACAAGAAGGAACTTATCCATTACCTGAAGCTCAGGTTGATAGATTTATGTTAAAAACAATCATTGATTATCCCAAAATTGAAGACGAACGATTAATTGTTCGTTCAAATTTAAAAGGAGCTTTCGAAAAAATAAAGCCAGTTGTTTCAATAAAGCAAATTATTAGCGCCCAAGAATCAGTTAGGTTAGTATATATGGATGAAAAAATTGAGAAATATATACTTGATTTAATCTTTTGTACTCGTTATCCTGAAAACTATAACCTAAGTAAACTTAATCCATTAATTGGATTTGGATCATCTCCTAGGGGAAGTATTAATTTAGCAACTGCCGCAAAATGCCATGCGTTTTTAAGACATCGAGGGTATGTCATTCCTGAGGACATAAGAGCTGTAATTTATGATGTTCTTCGTCATAGAATTGGCTTAACATACGAAGCTGAGGCTGAAAATATTAGTACTGAAGAAATAATTAGTCAAATAGTAAATGAAGTAGAAGTACCCTAAGCTATAATTTCATGGATACTAAAGCACTTTTAAAAAAAGTTCGTAAAATCGAGATTAAAACTCGAAGATTAAGCAATCATATATTTGGTGGAGAATACCATAGTACTTTTAAAGGTAGAGGTATGACATTTAGTGAGGTTAGACAATATCAGTTTGGAGATGACGTAAGAGCCATTGATTGGAATGTAACTGCAAGGTACAACAGCCCTTATATAAAAATTTTTGAAGAAGAAAGGGAACTTACTTTGATGCTTTTGATAGATATTAGTGGCTCGGAGTTTTTTGGTTCTCAATCTCAAACAAAAAGAGAAGTGATAACTGAAATAGCAGCTACTTTAGCTTTTTCTGCGCTTCAAAATAATGATAAAGTAGGTGTAGCAATGTTTTCAGGTAATATAGAGTTATATATACCCCCCAAAAAAGGACGCTCACATGTTTTAAGAATAATACGTGAATTGCTTGAGTTTGAACCCATTAATAGATCAACTAATATTGGAGAAGCATTAGCTTTTTTATCTAGTGTTCTGAAAAAGAAAGCGATAGTGTTCCTTTTGTCAGACTTTATTGATTCTAATTACGAAAAAACATTAAAAATTGCTGCAAAAAAACATGATTTGACAGGGATTAGAATTTATGATAAACTAGAAACATTTATGCCTAAAATGGGACTTATACCAATTATGGATTCAGAAAAAAAAGGACTTTCATGGGTTGATACTGATTCTAAATTAATTCGCGAGTCTTATTCAATTGAGTATGCGAAAAATGCTGAAAACTTTTCAACATTATTCAATAAAAATGGCGCAGGATCAATCAGTTGTGGAGTTTCAGAAAGTTATGTAAAAAAACTATTAGGTTATTTTAAAAAAAGAACTAGATAAATGAATTTTTTCAGATTTACTTTAATTTTTTTAGTATTTGGTAAAGTTAATTGTCAAATCATGCCAAAAGTCAATTCTGGTGTTGTTTCTAGTACAATTAATATTGGAGAACAAATTGATTATTTTTTAAATATTGAAGTTGATTCAATTCAAAGAATTGAATTTCCAGAGAAGTTGCAAATTGCCCCAATGGAACTTTTAGAAATTTTCCCAACAGACACTCAGAAAATTAAAAACAAGTACTTATTGACCAAGAAATATGCCTTAATTCAATTTGATTCAGGACACTATAAGATACCTCCACAACGAGTGTTAGTTAATGGTTTTTCCAAGCTTTCAGACTCAGTAAAAATTGAGGTAAAAGACATTATTGTTGATACATTTAAACAGAAGCTCTATCAAATCAAACCACTTCAAAAGGTTAGAAAAAATTATGATGATCTAATTAAGAGATCTGTTTATGCAGTTATAATAGCACTTATTTTTATTGGTTTGATTTATTTAACACTTGTTTATCAAAGAAAATCATCAGAAAGAAAAAAAATTATTCCTCCTTTTGAAAGAGCAATTAAAGCTCTCAAAGAATTAGAAAAAAGAAATCCTGAAATTCAAGAGGACTTTAAAACATACTATTCTGAATTAACACAGGTCGTTAGAAGATATATCGAAGAAGAAATTAATATAGATGCATTGGAAAGTACTTCAGATCAACTGTTATTAAAATTAGAGCTACACAAACAAGAAGGAAAATTAGATTTAGAAGAATTAACCATCAAGAATTTAAAAACTGTTCTTAGAACTGCTGATTTAGTAAAGTTTGCTAGAGCCGTTCCAGACTCAGGTGCTGCTAAGTTAGACAGGCAATTGTTAGAAGATGTTGTTATAGAAACAAAAGAGGTTTTACCAGAGCCAACAATCGAAGAATTAAAAGCTAAAAAATTTTATAAAGAATTTTTAAGAAAAGAAAAACAAAAAAAAATATTAAAATGGGTTTTAAGTTCAATATTTATTTTATCCGTTTCGTCAATTATACTTCTAATATTAATATTTGGATATTATCCTGTTAGAGATACATTATTTGGATATCCAACCAAAAAATTAATTAATAATGAGTGGTTTAATTCTCAGTATGGCTCCCCTCCAATAAAATTGTTAACTCCAAAAATTTTAGAAAGAAAAATAATTAATCCAAACACATCCACTCTTTTTATAATGGATAGTATTCAATCCAAATACTATATTGAATTACTTTTTGAAAAGAATGATAAAAGTGATTCAAATGAAAACTCACAGGGAAACAGTAAGATAAGTGGAGAAGAAAAAACTAAAAAAATTATTAATCAAACAATTGAAAGATACCAAAGTCAGGGAGCTGTGAATATATTAATGGATACAGATAATTATGAAACATCTTCTGGTCTTCCTACACTTAAAATATCAGGGACTCTTGATCTTCTAAAGGTTAAAGACGATGAGATGGTAAGATGCTATTTCACAACTTTAATTATTGATTATGATAAAGGGAGAGTTAGTTTAACATTGATTTACAATAAAGATGACCGTTATGGTAATGAAATAAGTAAAAAAATTATTAATAGTATTGAATTAATAAAAGAATTATAAATATGTTAGAAAACTTATCTTTTTTAAACCCATACTTTTTCTGGCTTTTTGGTCTAATACCATTGTTAATTATATGGGAAATCTATTCTCATAAAAATAGACAAGCTCATCTTCAATTATCAAATTTAGATACCATTAAAAGAAAAACATTGAGAATATACTTAAGGCCAACACTTTTTATTTTTAGAATAATTACTTTATCTCTATTAATAATTGCAATGGCTAGACCTCAAACCTCAGAAACATCGGTTAAGAGTAAAACTAACAAAGGAATAGATATTGTTATGGCAATTGACGTCTCTTCTAGTATGTTAGCTCAAGATTTAAAACCAAATCGTCTTAATGCTTTAAAAAGGGTGGCTTCAGATTTTATTGATGATAGAGTATCTGACAGAATAGGTTTGGTAGTATACGCTGGCGAGAGTTATACTCTTACTCCAATTACCAGTGATAAAAATATCATTAAAAATAGTTTATCTGAAATTCAATATCAAGGATTAATCGAAGATGGTACTGCAATTGGAATGGGATTAGCCACATCAGTTAATAGGTTAAAAGATAGCAAAGCTAAAAGTAAAGTAATTATTCTTTTGACAGATGGAGTTAATAATTCTGGTTTTATTGATCCAAAAATCGCTTCTGAATTAGCAGCTGAATATGAAATTAAAACATATACTATTGGCCTTGGGAGCAATGGAATGGCAAAAGCTCCAATAGGAATTATGCCTAATGGTAGCTTTCAATATGGAATGACTAAAGTTGAAATTGATGAAAAGCTCCTAAGATCAATAGCTGACATGACAGGTGGTCAATATTTCAGAGCTACAGATAACGAAAAATTAAAACAAATTTATTCTGTTATTAATAAGTTAGAAAAAACAGAAATCGAAGAATTTAAGTATACTAACTATAATGAGAAATATCGTCCTTTTATTTTTTTAGCTTTAACCTTCATAATATTAGAATTTATTTTACGTAACACACTTTTTAGAAGCTTTATATAAATTATGTATTTATTAGACGAACCATCCTACACGTACTTATTTTTTATTATTCCATTTCTTTTGGTTTTATTTTTATGGGTTATGAGATGGAAGTTAAATACTCAAAAAAAGTTTATTAGTTTAAAAATGATAAAATATTTAAGTCCCAATCGATCAATATTTAAGATTTCATTGAAGTTTCTTCTTTTAATTCTTTCGTTATTTTTTTTAATAATAGGGTTAATTAATCCTAAGATAGGTACAGAGTTAGAAACTGTAAAAAGAGAAGGGGTGGATCTTGTTTTTGCTGTAGATGTTTCTAAAAGCATGTTAGCAGAGGATATTGCCCCTAATCGTATTGAAAAAGCTAAACGACTTGTTTCAGCAATAATAAATAATTTGGTTGGTGATAGAATAGGTATAATAGCTTATGCAAACCAGGCTATTCCCCAACTGCCGATAACGACTGATTATAATGCAGGTAAAATGTTTTTACAAAGTTTAAACACGGATATGTTGTCTTCTCAAGGAACTGCTCTAAATTCTGCATTAGATTTGTCATCAACATATTTTAATGATGAGGATCAAACCAATAGAGTTGTTTTTATTATTTCTGACGGAGAAGACCACTCTGACGAGGCAGAAAGTGCATCTAAGAGAGCAGCTGCTAATGGAATTAAAATTTTTACTTTTGGAATTGGAACAGAATCAGGAGGACCAATCCCAATTAAAAGAAATGGCGTATTGGAAAGTTATAAAAAAGATGAAAATGGAGAGGTTGTAATAACAAAAAGAAATACTGAAATTTTAAAATTAATTTCTGAAAATGCTAATGGACAATATATAGATGGAAATGACACGAAAGAGGTATTAGCCTTTGTGTCTGAGATTTTAAAAAATTTAGAAAAAAAAGAATTTGAAGCAAAAAAATTCGTCAGTTATAAAGATCGGTTTCAGCCATTTATTTTTATATCATTTATATTACTTTTAATCGAATTATTTATTTTTGAAAAAGAAACAATGTGGTTAAAAAAATTAAACCTTTTTAATGAAAAAAAATTAAAATGAAATACTTAAACCTATTATTTTTACTTATTAGCTTTTCTTTGATTTCTCAAAAAACTTCTATTGACAATGAATTGTATGAAGGAAATGAAAAAGTTAAAAAGGAAGATTATTTAGGAGCAGAAATGGATTATCGTCTTGCTCTAACAAGAGCACCTCAAACTCCAAAAGCTTTATTTAACCTTGGAAACACTCAATATCAGGCAAATGCATATGATGAAGCTGCACAACAGTTTTTTAGAACTCAAAAATTTTCTGAAAATAAAACTGAAAAGCATGCAGCGCTTCACAATATGGGTAATGTTTATATGAAGAAAAAAGAATATGAAAAAGCAGTAGAATCCTATAAAAATGCACTAAGAAATAATCCTTCAGATAACGAAACTAGATATAATTATGCTCTTGCAAAGTCTTTATTAGAGGATGAAAATAAAAATAATAAAGACAAGGATAAACAAAATAA
>NZ_CEXPNT010000006.1:59318-83472 GCF_982709265.1 Candidatus Marivariicella framensis
GACAAAAATAAAAAAGGAGAGGATGATAAAAATGAAAAATCTTCTGACAAAGATGATAATGGTAAAGAAGAAAAAGAAGATAAACCCAATAAAGAAAATAACGAGGCGAATGATAAAAATCAGAAAGACTCTAAAAAAGATAATTCAAATCAAAACAGAAAACCAGGACAGTTATCACCAGAACAGGTTAAAAGTCTTCTTGAAGCAATGAATAATCAAGAGAAAAAAGTACAAGATAAAATCAATGCTAAAAAAGTTAAAGGTAAACCAGTTAAAACTAAAAAGGATTGGTAATTCAATGCGTATAATAACATACATATATATAATTCTATCTAGTTTTTTTATAAATGCTCAGGTTGATTTTGATCTTAGGGTCAGTAAGAAAAAATTAGGAGTAAATGAGCGCTTAAGAATTGATTTTGTGATGAATCAAAATGGAGACAATTTTAATCCTCCATCATTTGAAAATTTCAATTTAGTAGGAGGTCCAAATCAATCTGTAAGTAATTCATGGATTAATGGTAAAAAATCTTTTTCAAAAACTTTTACATATTTTTTAGCACCTAAAGAAAAAGGAACATTTATAATAGGATCTGCTGAGATCAGCTTTGAAGGAATTTCATATCAAACATCTCCTGTTTCAATTGAGGTTTTACCTTCTGTTATAAAGCCTTCTGGATCTTCAAGTGTTGAGTATTTAGCTGATGAGAACATGCATCTCATAGCAGAAATTTCTAATACCAATCCTTATTTAAATGAGGCAATAACTGTTGTCTATAAACTGTATTTTAGAAATCCGATTAAAATTTCTGATGCTCGTGAAATTCAAAGCCCTAAATTCAGAGACTTTTGGAGTAGTTCAATAAAAATTCCACAGTTAAGGGTTGAATCAGGATCATATAAGGGAGAGGCTTACAATGAAGTAATATGGAGAAAAACTGTGTTATATCCTCAAAAAATAGGAAAATTAATTATTGAACCTCTTGCATTGAGTTTAGTTCTAGAAATTCCAACTAAACGTAGAGACTTTTTTGGAAATACTATCTATAAACAAGTTTCAAGGTCTGTTAATGCGGGAAAACGTGTTTTAAACGTAAAGGAACTTCCAATTAAAAATCGACCAAATGATTTTTCTGGAGCAGTTGGAAAATTTAAATTAGATTTTTTGATCAATAAAAAATCTCTTAAAGCATTAGAATCATTTCAATCAATTGTTAAGGTTACAGGAAAAGGAAACTTAAAGCTTTTTGAACTTCCAAAAATAAAAGTTCCAAGCTCTATTGAGGTATTTGAGCCAGAATACAAAGAAGAAATCAACACTACTCTTTCAGGTATGGAAGGGACAATTCAAAATACTTATACGATGGTTCCGCAATATCAGGGAAAATATCCGATTCCATCAATTGAATTTATCTATTTTGACCCCGACAAAGTCTCATATCAAACTCTAAGCTCTATTGATCATATGGTTGATGTTTATGGGGGTGATTCTGATAATTTAATTGAAAAACAAGATAAAATTAATCAAGATTTAAAAACAAACACTAATAATACTTTTGGTTTTATAAAATTAAAATCAAAATTTTCTCCAATTAATCAAGTTGAATTTTGGAAAAAATCAACCTATTGGTTAATAATACTTTTGCCACTAATACTTTTACCTATTATTATTTTTATTAAAAGATTATGGAGTTCTAGAACCATTGATGAAAATTATTTAAAATTGAAAAGAAGAAGTAAGCTTGCTATCAAGTTTTTGGGAAATGCAAAAAAACATATTAATAATAAGTCCAAGTTTTATGACTCTTTGGAAAAAGCATTTCATAATTATTTAAAAGCAAAACTTAAAATTGAAACTGTAGATATGAAAAAAGAAATAATAGTTGATTCATTAATTAAATTAGGAGCTAATACATCAACAATTGATTCTTTTATGATCATTTTAGATAATTGTGATATGGCTAGATATTCTCCAATAACCGAGGTTAAAATGAAACATGATTATGATTCTGCAATTGAAATCATTGAAAAACTTGATTATGAAATTTAATATGAAAAAATCTTTTTACATAGTTTTTTTATTATTCAAAATCGGATTTTCACAAACTTCAGATTTATTATTTGAAAAGGGTAATGAATTATATAATAAAGGTGAATTTGAGTTAGCTATTAATGAATACAATAAAATATTAGAAAATGAGCTGCATAGCCCTGAATTATATTTTAATCTAGGAAATTGTTTTTATAAGCTTAATGAAGTAGCTAAGAGTAATTTTTATTTTGAAAAGGCACTAATTTTATCACCAAAAGATCAATATATTTTAAAAAATTTATCATTTGCGAAAAACATGATATTAGATAGTATTGAAGAGCTTCCAAAAACACAAGTTCAAAAAAACATAGATTCTTTAATTTTTTTATTTTCTTTTAGAATTTGGTCCTTTATGTCAATTGGCTTTATGTTAATATTTTTTATTTCATCTTTGTTTTACTTATTTTCATATAATTCCATTCATAAAAGATTCTATTTTTCATTATCAATAGTTTTTCTGTCTTTTTCTTTTTTGACCTCTAATATAATTTGGAAGGAGTCCAAAAAATTAAATGAAACAAAAAATGGAATTATTTTCGCAAAAGAATTATCAGTTTTTTCTGAACCTAACAGTAGGAATGAAGAAATATTTATTTTACACGAAGGAACCAAAGTTCAGTTAATGGACAAATTAAAAGGTTGGGAAAAAATAAGGTTAGTTAATGGATCTGAGGGCTGGGTAATTGAAAACCAAATAAAAACTTTATAAATATTCCCATTCTTCTTCGTTGGTATTAGTATTAATTTTTTCAAAAATAAAAGCACCAACTTCAGAAAGAGGACTATACATAATAGAAGTTTTCATTTGATCGCCTTTTAGTTGTTCGCTAAATTCATTAAAAAATAAAATTTTGTTTATTATGAATATTATACTTGACGAAATAATTATCCATTTAAATAAGCCGAAAATTAGACCAGTCACACGATTTAAAAAACCAAGGGCAACTATACTTAATGCTTTAGTTATTATTTTAGCTAAATAAGAAACTAAGTATATGACTGTTAAAAAGATTACTAAACATGAAATTATATATGCAACAGTTGAAGTCAAATTCAAAAATATTTCAATCAAATTTGATAACTGGTCTGAAAAATAAAAAACACTAATTATACTTATAAATAAACCAAATAAACTTGCAACTTCTCTAACTAGTCCTCTTTTGAAACCGACAATAGCTCCATAAATAAATATACCTGAAAGAATCAAGTCAATCCAATTAACATTCATCTGAATATTTTTTTCAATTTAAGCATTCATTAAAAAAGAAACTAAATTTGAGGTATAAATTAAAGCTATCCTAAATCAAATAATAAGTCTTTTTAAATAGAGTTGTTATAATTAATAGAATCTGTACTTTTACATTATGATTGAAGAGGTAAAAAAGCATTTGAAAAAAGTAAATAATTTCAAAACACAAGATTTATCTGAACTGGAATCATTCAGAATTGAATATTCAGGTAAAAAAGGAGTTTTAAACAACTTCTTCATCTCTTTTAGAAATGTTCCAAAAGAAGACAAGAAACAATTTGGAAAAGAATTAAATCTGCTTAAAAATGCTGTAAGTGAAAAAATAAAATCTTTCAAGGGAGAAATAAACATAGTTAATGAGGTTGGCGCAAATGGAGACCTGTTTCGCCCAGGGTTAGTCCCTGATTCAGGCACAAGACATCCCTTGTCCATTGTTAGGAATCGTATTATATCAATTTTCTCAAAAATTGGATTTAATTTGTCAGATGGACCAGAAATCGAAGACGATTGGCATAATTTCACTGCATTAAACCTTCCAGAGCACCATCCAGCGAGAGATATGCAGGATACATTTTTTATTCAAACTAATCCAGATATTTTACTTCGAACTCACACTTCATCTGTTCAAGTTAGATATATGGAAAGTAATTCACCCCCAATTCGTATACTTTCTCCAGGTCGTGTTTTTCGTAATGAAGCTATATCATCAAGATCTCATTGTATATTTCATCAGGTTGAGGGGTTATATATTAATAAAGATGTTTCATTTGTTGATTTAAAACAAACATTACAATATTTTACTAAAGCATTATTTGGCAAATCTACTATCCGTTTACGGCCCTCTTATTTTCCTTTTACCGAACCAAGTGCTGAAGTAGATATTTATTGGGGTCTAGAAACAGAAACTGACAGAAGAATCACTAAAGGAACAGGTTGGTTAGAAATTATGGGATGTGGAATGGTTGATCCAAATGTTCTGATTAATTGTGGCATTGACCCCGAAGAGTATTCTGGATATGCTTTTGGAATGGGCATTGAAAGAATTGCCATGCTTTTATACCAAGTCAGTGATATTAGAATGTTTTTTGAAAATGATCTTAGGTTTTTAAAACAGTTTAAACCTCATACCTAGTCAAGCTTAGACTCTAATTTTTTAAAAGCTTTTTTAGCGTTAGTTTTTTCATACATGATTGTGTATACAGTATCTAAGATTGGAGTGTTAGACTTGAATTTTTTATTTATTTGAAATGCAGATTTAGACCCGTAATATCCTTCCGCAATCATATCCATCTCTAAAAGAGCATCTTTAACATCGTAGCCTTTTCCAAGCATTACTCCAAGTTTTCTATTACGGCTAAAGGAAGAATAGCCTGTAACCAATAAATCTCCTAAATATGCCGAATTATTAATGTTTCTTTTCATCTTATAAATATTTTTAATGAATTTTTTCATTTCTCTTATAGAGCTGCTCATTAGAACACTCATAAAATTATCTCCATACCCTAGTCCATGAGCTGCTCCAGCAGCTATTGCATAACAATTTTTCAACATTGCTGCGTACTCAGTCCCAGTAATATCCCCTGAAATTGAAACTCTAACATACTTACATCTTAGCCATTTTGATATTACTTTAGCATTTGTGCTATTTGGACAAGAAAAGGTTAAATATGAAAGTTTTTCCATTGCAATCTCTTCAGCATGACATGGACCAGAAATCACTCCAATTTGATTATATGAAATTTTAAAATGGTCGTGAAAAAAATTTCCTAAAATCTGCATTTTTTCTGGTAGAACTCCTTTTACCGCAGAAATGAATATTTTTTCACTAACATCGATATTTATTTTATTGAGCTCCTTAAAAGCATAAACGGAAGGTATAGCGACGATAATAACGTTGACCTCTTCAACTATTTTATTAATATCACAACCAATATTTAGTCTTTTTGTTTTGAGTTTTAAAGAATTAAGATACTTTGGGTTAATACCATGCTTTTTTATTTTTATAGAACTCTCATTATTTCTAACATACCAGCTGACTTTTCTTTTGTTTTCAGTTAGAATTTTGACTAATGCAGTTGCCCAACTACCACTTCCTAAAACTGCAACTTTCCATTTTTTTTGAAGATGTAAAACTCTCAACTTATTTTCATATGTTTTTAACATAATTAATTTAGATTATAATAATTTATTGATAATAAAAAAAGGCCAAGTCCATAAAAAATAAATATTCGTAGAAATTTTTTTCTACTATCAAACTGTTTGTTGTGAAGAGACCATCCTAAATAAATAAATAAAACAGGTGTAATAACACTAAAAATATTTTTTATTAAAAAAAATCCAAAAGGATTAAATGTAAAAATAAATATGATTCCGAGAACTAATTGAATAATTGAAAAAATCAATCCAAATGTGAAATATCTTAAATGATTAGAATTGAATTTTTTTTTTAAAAATAATCCTGCCAGTGAATAAATTAATATCATTGCTAAAATAATTTGCACAAAACTTGTCCAAAAATAAAATACAGTTTCTATTATTGAGGATGTTTTCAATTAATTAAATTTCTACATGTCAAATTTAATTCCTTGAGCTAAAGGAAGTTTTGATGAATAATTAATTGTATTTGTTTGCCTCCTCATGTATACTTTCCATGCATCTGAACCACTTTCTCTCCCTCCTCCTGTATCTTTTTCACCTCCAAAAGCTCCACCAATTTCAGCTCCTGATGTTCCAATATTTACATTTGCTATTCCACAATCACTTCCCCAATGAGATAAAAAAGCTTCTGCTTCTTGCAGATTTTGAGTCATTATAGCAGAAGACAAACCTTGAGTAACATTATTTTGAATATTAATGGCGTTTTGAACATCTCCAGAATATTTCATTACATAGAGAAGCGGTGCAAATGTTTCTGTTTGAACCACTGAAGCATCATCATTCATTTCAGCCACAGACGGTGATACGTAGCAACCACCTTCATATTCTGCTCCAGATAAAGAAGCTCCTTTTATTAACCAATTTGCCCCTTCTTTATCAGCCATATCAATCGCATTAAGGTATTGACTTACAGCTTCTTTATCAATAAGTGGGCCTATATGATTGTTTACATCTAATGGATCCCCAATCCTAAGCTGCTTATAGGCCTTTTTAAGCGCATCTATTACTTTGGAATATATTTCTTCATGAATAATTAGACGACGAGTAGAAGTGCACCTTTGACCACAGGTGCCGACTGCTCCAAACACAGCTCCAATTATAGTCATTTTGATATCAGCGTGAGGTGTTATTATAATAGCATTATTTCCTCCTAGCTCTAGGAGTGTTTTCCCTAAGCGCTTGCCAACAGTTTCACTTACTTTTCTTCCCATATTAGTTGATCCTGTTGCTGAAATAAGTGGAATTCTTTTATCCGCCGATAACCATTCTCCAATATCAGCACCTCCATTAACTAAACACGAAATTCCTTCGGGCATTTCATTTTCTTTTAAAACTTTTTCTATAATTTTTTGACATGCAATACTACATAGAGGAGTTTTTTCACTTGGTTTCCAAATACAAACATCTCCACATACCCATGCTAATGCAACGTTCCAGCTCCAAACAGCAACAGGAAAATTAAAAGCAGAAATAATACCAACTATACCAATAGGATGGTATTGTTCATACATTCTATGCAAAGGACGCTCAGAGTGCATGGTTAGTCCATGTAATTGTCTTGATAAACCAACAGCAAATTCACATATGTCAATCATTTCTTGAACTTCACCTAAACCTTCTTGGTATGATTTTCCCATTTCATAAGAAACTAACTTCCCTAAGTTTTCTTTCTGATTTCTTAACGCGTCTCCAAACTGTCTAACCAAATCTCCGCGTTTTGGTGCTGGGATTTTTTTGAAAATTTGAAATGCATTTTCTGCACTTTCAATTATCAATTCATAATCTTCAACGCTAGCAGTTGTTACTTCAAATAGTGACGATCCATTAACCGGAGAGCTTGTTGATATTGTTTTTCCAGAGCCCATCCAATGACTCCCAGTACTGCAACCTAATTGTTTGTTTTCAATACCAAGAGATGCTAAAATTTTTAAAGTTTGTTTATTCATCAGAATTTTTTATAATAAAATTTAAAGGTAGCATTATTTGAAAAAAGTTTATCTTAAAAGAATATTTATTACGTTTGAGTAATCAATCTTTTAAAAAAATAATATGCCTTTTAAATTAATGCTTATTTTACTTTTCTTTTATTCATGTCAATCTCCCAAAAACGACATAGGTAATAAAGATACATCCGTTTTTTCTATTGTAATTCATGGTGGGGCTGGAACTATATTGAAAAAAAACATGACTAAAGAAATGGAAATAAAATATATTAACAAACTAGAGGAAGCTATTGAGGTTGGATATGAAATTCTAAAAAATGATGGGTCAAGTCAAGAAGCAGTTGAGAAAACAATTAATGTAATGGAGGACTCTCCACTTTTTAATGCAGGGAAAGGAGCTGTTTTAAATTTCGATGGAAATGTAGAGCTTGATGCTTCATTTATGAACGGATCAACACTTGATGCTGGGGCAATTTCTGGAGCTTCAAAAATAAAAAATCCTATTTCTGCTGCAATAGCAGTAATGAATAATTCTCCACATGTTATGTTGTCTGGGACTGGAGCTGATGAATTTGCGTCGAGTCAAAAACTAGAACTAAAACAAAATAGTTATTTTATTACAGAACGTAGATCTAGATCTTTAGATAAAGTTAAATTCAAAGAAAATTCGACAGTGATAATTGACAAAGAATACCTATTAACTCAAAAATACGGAACAGTAGGATGTGTTGCACTTGATCAAAACGGAAATATATCATCTGGAACATCAACTGGAGGAATGACAAATAAAAAGTGGAATCGCATTGGAGATGCACCAATTATTGGTGCAGGAACATATGCTAATAACAAAACCTGTGGGGTTTCAGCTACTGGTTGGGGAGAGTTTTTCATTCGTTCTGTGGTTGCTTATGATATTTCTGCCTTAATGGAATATAAAGGCCTATCAGTTCAAGAAGCTTCTCGGATTGTAATTCATGATAAAGTTGCAAAACTAGGAGGTAATGGAGGTGTTATAGCTCTTGACAATAAAGGAAATGTTGCTATGGAAATGAATACTGCAGGAATGTATAGAGCTCATATGGATTCAAAAGGCACTAAAATAATTAAAATTTATGCAGATAAATAATAATTATAATTGCGAGTTATAGAACTCTACCTGTCCCGTAACTTCTTTACCTAACCAATCAGGTTTTGGAAATCTTGAATTTTTTGAATTAAGCTCCAGTTCGGCAATTATTAACCCTTCATTTTCACCTTTAAAGACATCAACTTCAAAAATAAAATCATTTTTATTTATTATATATCTAATTTTTTTAATAGGATTTGGTAAACAAAGTTTCATTAGTTCAAGAGCATCTTTAATAGAAATTTCATTTTCAACCTCTATTCTACTAGTTCCATTATCAAAAGTTTCACCTTTAATTGTTAAAAATGCTTTTTTCTCTTCAATTCTTATTCTGACTGTTCTTTTGGGGTCTTTGGATAAATAACCTTGTTCAATCTGCTTTTTATGAGTGCATTCTTTGATAAAATCAAGATTTTTAACCAGAAATTTTCGTTCAATCTCAATAGGCATGATTAATTATATTTAAATTTCAGAAACTCTTAGCGTATTAACCATTCCTTTTGATTTTACAGGCATAGCTGTCAAATTAATTAGGAAATCTCCTTTAGAAACATATTTAAATTTTTTTGCCAGATCATTAATTTGTTCAATTGTCTTATCTGTACTTTCGTTCTCATTGTAAAAAAAAGATTTAACCCCCCAAAGTAAATTTAGTTGACTTAAAATTCTTTTATTGGAAGTAAAAACTAATATATTGGATTTAGGCCTCCAAGCTGAAATTTGAAAAGCGGTGTAACCGCTATTTGTTAAAGTACATATAGCCTTAGCATTAATTTCATTTGCCATTATAGCCGCATGATAACATATGGATTTTGTTATATATCTTTTTGTTTTAATTTCCGGTGGTAGGCTTGGCACTTTAATAAGATCAGATCCTTCAACACTCATAAGAATTGAGGTCATTGTTTTAATTACTTCAACTGGAAATTTTCCTACTGAAGTTTCTGCAGATAGCATTACAGCATCAGCACCATCCATAACAGAGTTAGCTACGTCATTTACTTCTGCTCTAGTAGCTGTCCTGCTTTCTATCATCGTTTCCATCATTTGAGTAGCAATTATAATTGGAATTCTTGCTTGCTTTGCTTTTAACACAAGTTGCTTTTGGATCAAAGGCACTTCAGCTGCAGGAAGTTCAACCCCTAAATCACCTCTGGCCACCATCAAGCCATCGCTATTTTTTATTATTTCAAAAATATTTTTTAAAGCTTCAGGCTTTTCAATTTTTGAAATAATTGGAATTTTGTGATCAGAATGCTTTTCAATTAACTCTCTTAGTTCAATTAAATCCTCTTTTTTTCTCACGAAGGATAAAGCTATCCAATCAACCTTTTGTTTTATAGCAAAAACCGCATCTTCAATATCTTTTTTTGTTAGAGCTGGAAGTGAAATCTTTGTATTGGGAAGATTTACCCCTTTGTTAGATTTGAATGGTCCTCCCTGAATAACTCTGGCAGTCACTAGATCTTTATTGTCAGTACTTAGTATTTTAAAAATCAACTTGCCATCATCTAATAAAATAATTTCTCCAATATTAACATCAGACGCAAACTTTTTATATGTCATGTAAGCCTTTTGAGAATTACCAATAAAAGGTTTAGAACTGGAAAAAGTAACTAGCTGCCCTTCTTTCACCTCTGAGCAATCTTCTATTTCACCAATTCTTAGCTTAGGCCCTTGAAGATCTGCTAAAACAGAAACATGAATTTTGAGTTTATCACTAAGTTTTCTAATTAAAGAGATTCTTTTAGAGGCATCGTCATAATTTGCATGAGAAAAATTAATTCTAAACACATCAACACCTTCTAGTATCATCTTTTCTATTACATCTGGTGAATTAGATGCAGGTCCTAGTGTGGCAATTATTTTAGTTTTTTTTGATTCTGACATTAATCAAGTATTAAATTGAAATTTGATTTAACTTCTTTGTTGTCAACAACGTAAGATAGAATTAATTGGGGTAATTTATTTAAAATCTTAATTGTTTGCTCGATGTCTATACCTTCTTTAATCTTTAATAGATAATCAACATTGGATAAAGAGTTAATCAAAGATACCTTTTTTGTTTCCGAAAGATTAAATAATGAATTGGATTCATTTTTAATTCCAGAATCAATAAAATTCTTATTAGAAATTAAACTACAATTAACTCCTTCTTTTAAGTTTTTCCATTGAAACATTTCAAAAGTTGAATTCTTATATCTTAAACTTTCTTTAACTCTTTTAAAATTTGCTCTTAGATTTTTATTTAAAACGAAAGCTACTGAAAAGTCATCTAAGCTAGTGTGAATAGCAATTAAATCATATTCCTCATCTATTTCATCCAAAAGAAAATACTTTTTACTCATTATTTTTAAACTTCAATTTTAAAGCATTATAAGCTCTTTTTGCAGCTTTTTCTTCAGCCTTTTTTTTTGACAACTCTCCAGCTTTTGCGATTTGCTTGTTATCTATAAAAAGAATGGAAGAAAAATTAATATTAGGATTTAACCCATCATCTTTTGTTGTTTTAAAAAGAATTTTATGTTTATTTTTTTGAGACCATTCAATCAGCGCTCCTTTATAGCTTATTATTGATGAATTTATCGTGTCAAAATTTATATAATAGTCAATAATTCTATTTAAAATAAATATTTTGCATTTGTCAAAGCCTTTATCTAGATAGATTGCACCAATTAGAGACTCTAGTAGGTTGCCATGTATATCATCTTTTGCATTCTGTATACTGTGATTACTGTCGAGTAATTTGTATAACTCAAGAGAGTAGCCTATGTTATTTAAGCTGTCACGGTTTACAATTTTAGAACGAAGTTTCGTCAAGTCACCTTCATGAAAATCTGGATAATTAAAATATAAATGATCTGAAACGATACTTCCTAAAATAGAGTCTCCAAGGAACTCAAGTCTTTCATAATTAATTAAAAATCCATTTTGATCCCGAATGTTTTTTGACTTGTGTGTAAATGCGGTTTTAAAAATCAAAATATTTTTTGGTTTAAAATCTAAGAGTTTTCTTAAATCAGAAGCAAAAACATGATTCGGACCTTTGATTTTCTTAAAAATTAGACCCAGATTGATCACCTATTATAAATTCAGTTTTTTAAATAAAACACAGGCATTATGACCGCCAAATCCAAAAGTGTTAGACATAGCAATATTAACATTTCGTTTTTGTGCTTTTCCATACGTAAAGTTTAATTTTGAATCAATATTTTCGTCATCATTTTCATGGTTTATTGTTGGAGGTATAATCCCTTCTTTTATTGACATTATACAAGCAATCGCTTCAATAGCTCCAGCAGCTCCTAAAAGATGACCTGTCATTGATTTTGTTGAATTAATATTAATACCATAAACATGTTCCCCAAAAACTTCTTTAACAGCCCTTATCTCTGCAATATCTCCAAGTGTAGTTGATGTACCATGAACATTAATCAAATCTAGATCTTGTGGGTTAGTATTTGAGTCTTTAAGACAGTTTCTCATTACCTTAATAGCTCCTAGTCCCTCTGGGTGAGGGGCAGTCATATGATACGCATCGGCAGAAAGTCCACCTCCAGCTAATTCAGCATATATTTTTGCACCTCTAGCAATCGCATGTTCATATTCTTCAAGAACTAATGATCCAGCTCCTTCACCCAAAACAAACCCATCTCTGTCTTTATCAAAAGGTCGTGAGGCTTTAGAAGGATCATCATTTCGTTTTGAGAGTGCATGGAGAGCGTTGAATCCTCCAACGCTAGCAATTGTAACACCAGCTTCAGATCCACCAGCAATCATTATGTCTGAATAGCCTAACCTAATGTAGTTAAGAGCATCGATAATAGCATTAGATGAAGATGCGCATGCTGAAACTGTAGCAAAATTGGGACCAGCAAAGCCGTATTTAATAGAAATCATTCCAGCGGCAATATCAGGAATGAATTTTGGAATGAAGAAAGGATTAAATCTAGGAGTCCCATCGCCTTTTTGGAATTCAATTACTTCATTTTGAAAAGTTTCAAGACCACCTATTCCAGAACCCCAAATGACACCTATCCGGTCTTTGTCTTCTTTTTCTAGGTTTATTCCTGAATCAATTACTGCTTCATCAGTTGATACCAGTGCGTATTGAGTAAACCTATCGTATTTTCTGACATCTTTTCTGTCAAAAAAATTAAGAGGATCAAAACCTTTCAATTCGCAAGCAAACTGAGTTTTAAATTTCGAAGCATCAAAATAGGTTATGGGTGCACCGCCACTCTGGCCTTTAATTAAACCTGTCCAGTAATCAATAAGTGTGTTGCCAATTGGAGTTAGAGCACCTAGTCCAGTAATTACTACACGTTTTGATTTCATTACAATGGATTTTTTACGCCTGTTCAATAAATTGAATTGCTTGGCCTACTGTTGCAATATTCTCTGCTTGATCGTCAGGAATTTGAATATCAAATTCTTTTTCAAACTCCATTATAAGTTCAACTGTGTCAAGGGAATCAGCTCCTAAATCATTGGTAAAGTTTGCTTCTGCTACAACCTCGTTTTCATCAACACCTAATTTGTCAACTATTATTGCTTTAACTCTAGAAGAAATGTCAGACATAATTTATTATTTTAAATTTGTAACAGCAAAAATAAAAAACTTTAGTCTAATACTTAGTTTTCTTTAATAAAATATAATGTTTATTTATTATTGTTTCTTTGTAAAGAAATTTTTAACACTCTTTTAAGATAAGATTATAAAGTGTTTATCAAGTTATGAAAACAACAATTAAAAAAATTATTCTCTTAGCTTCTGGAAGCGGATCAAATGTCGAAAACATTATAAAATATTTTGATAAAAGCTCTAATGTTGAAGTTGTTTTAGTTGCTGGTAATAATAAGAATGCATACGTTTTTGAAAGAATTAAGCCATATAATATTGAAACTTTAGTTTTTGATAAATTATATTTTAAAGAAAAATTTATTAACATTATTGATCAAAACAATACGGATCTAATAGTATTGGCTGGTTTTTTATGGAAAATTCCAGAATCTTTAATTGAAAGGTATCCAAATAAAATAATCAATATTCACCCATCACTTCTTCCAAGGTTTGGAGGAAAGGGCATGTATGGAAATAATGTTCACAAAGCAGTCATAAATAGTAAAGTGAAAAAAACAGGAATATCTATTCATTTGGTTAATAATGAATATGATGAAGGAAATATAATTTTTCAAGCTGAAACTTCAGTTCATCCTGAAGATACTCTAGCTGTTATTGAGCGGAAAGTCCAAAGTCTAGAAAAAGAACATTTCCCAAGAGTTATTAAAGAATACTTGTCAAAAATTTAATGAAAAATATTAAAATTTATACTGATGGATCTTCCAGAGGTAATCCAGGTCCAGGAGGATACGGAATTGTTTTAGAATCGGATGGCTACAATAAAGAACTCTCAGGAGGATTTAAAAAAACCACTAATAACAGAATGGAATTATTAGCAGTTATAATCGGTTTGGAAGCATTGAGAAACAAACCCTCAGATGTTGTTATATATTCTGATTCAAAATATGTTATTGATTCAGTTTTAAAAAAGTGGGTATTTAATTGGGAAAAAAAATTTTTTAAGAATAAGAAAAATCCAGATTTATGGAAAAGATTTCTTCAAATTTACAGAGTTCATAATGTAGCTTTCCAATGGGTTAAAGGACATAGCAATCATTTACAAAATGAAAGATGCGATTATTTAGCTGTAAAAGCAGCTTTGGGAAATAAATTGAATAAAGATGAATTTTATGAAAAATCATAAAATGACAAATAAACTTCGTTATGAACTGAAGTAAGTTTTCTATTTTTGCCTAATGAGTAACAAATTGTTAGTTGTAGGAACAATAGCTTATGATGCTATCGAAACTCCATTTGGAAAAGCTGAACACATTTTAGGAGGAGCTGCAACATATATAGCTTTTGCTGCTTCAATTTTTAATATAAAAATTGGACTTGTATCAGTCATTGGAGATGATTTTAATTCAAATGATCTAAAGCTATTAACCAATAGAGATATCGATGTTTCTGGAGTTGAAATTGTAAAAGGAGGAAAAACTTTTTTTTGGAGTGGAAAATATCATATAAACATCAATAAAAGAGATACGTTAGATACCCAATTAAATGTACTAGAAAACTTTGATCCAAAAGTTCCTGACAATTGGAGCACCTCCAATATACTTCTTTTAGGTAATCTTCATCCGGCGGTTCAGCTATCAGCACTAAAACAAATGAAGGTTAAACCTGATTTGATTATACTAGATTCAATGAATTTTTGGATGGATAATTTTCGTTCAATTTTAGATGATGTAATTAGTAAAATTGATGTTTTGTGTATAAATGATGAAGAAGCACTTCAATTAACAGGGCAAAATTCTATTAGAAATGCTGCTGATGCAATCCAAGTTTTGGGACCTAAATATGTTATCATAAAGAAAGGTGAACATGGAGCAATGTTATTTCATCGTGATGAGATTTTTGTTGTACCAGCACTACCATTAAAAAAAGTTAAAGACCCTACAGGGGCTGGAGATAGTTTTGCTGGAGGATTTGCAGGTTTTCTTGCTCAACATTCAAACACATCCTTTGAAAGCATGAAAACAGCTCTTGTTTATGCTTCTGCAATGGCATCTTTCACTGTAGAAGAATTTGGAACAGAAAGCCTACAAACAGTAAACAAACTAAATTTGAAAGAACGACTTAAAGAAATTGAAAATTTAACAAAATTCAAATCACAACAAATAAATTTAAATGAACTATGAGTGATGCTATAAAACATGAATGTGGAATTGCTTTACTTCACTTAAAAAAACCTTTAAGTTATTTTAAAAAGAAATATGGCACTGCTTTATATGGGATAAATAAAATGTATTTGATGATGGAGAAACAGCATAATAGAGGTCAGGATGGCGCTGGTTTTTCCAGTATAAAATTAGATCTTCCTCCAGGTCAAAGATACATAAGTCGATTAAGATCAAATAATAACGAGCCTATTCAAGACATTTTTAAGCAAATTAATGAGAGAATTGTTTCTGAGTTAAAATCAAATACTGACTTATTGGAGAAGCCTGAAGATTTAAAGTCAAAGGTTCCATATGTTGGTGAAATTATGCTTGGTCATGTTAGGTATGGAACATTTGGAAAAAATACAATTGAAAGTGTTCAGCCACTATTAAGACAAAACAATTGGAAACATAGAAATTTAATTATTGCAGGAAATTTCAACATGACGAATGTTTCTGAATTGTTTGATAATCTTGTTGATCTTGGCCAGCATCCAAAAGAAAAATCTGATACAATAACTGTAATGGAAAAAATAGGTCATTTTTTGGATGACGCAGTTGCAAAAATATATAAGAAATTAAAAAAAGAGGGCTATTCAAAGACTGAGACTACTCCTTTAATAGCATCAAGGTTAGACATGTCCAAAGTGTTATTTAAAGCCTCTAAAAACTGGGATGGAGGCTATGCAATAGCAGGTATGTTAGGACATGGAGACACATTTGTTTTAAGAGATCCAGCCGGTATAAGGCCTACATATTTTTATGAGGATGATGAGATTGTAGCGGTTGCATCTGAAAGACCTGTAATACAGACTGTATTCAATGTTCCGTTTTCTAAAGTTAAGGAGCTAGATCCCGGACATGCAATAATTACCAAAAAGGGAGAAAATTCAAAAATCATAAAAATATTAGATGAATTACCCAAAAAAGCATGTTCATTTGAAAGAATTTATTTTTCTAGAGGAAGTGATGCTGAAATATATAAAGAACGCAAATCACTTGGTAGAAAAATTTTCCCAGAGGTTTTAAAAAGTATTAATTCAGATTTAAAAAACACTGTTTTTTCATTTATTCCAAATACAGCTGAAACATCTTTTTATGGAATGGTGGAAGGTGCTCAAGAATATATAAAAAATCAACTTTTAGAGTCAATTTCAAAGGGTTCAAACTCTGAAACTCTTAAAGCTCTTGCATCTATTAAACCTCGGATTGAAAAAATTGCTATAAAAGACGCAAAATTAAGAACGTTTATAACCGAAGATTCCAGTAGAGATGATCTAGTTGCTCATGTTTATGATATAACCTATGGTGTTATTAAACCTTCTGATAACCTTGTGATTATAGATGACAGTATAGTTAGGGGAACAACTTTAGAAAAAAGTATTCTTAAGATGCTTGATCGCCTCGGGCCAAAAAAAATAATTATTGTTTCAAGTGCCCCTCAAATTAGATATCCAGATTGTTATGGGATAGACATGTCTAAATTAGAAGACTTCATTGCTTTTAAAGCCGCAATTGCTTTGCATGAAGATAAGGGAACAAAAGCAATTGTATTAAAATCAATATATGAAAAGTGTAAAAATTCAATAACTAATAAAACTCAAGAGAGTGAAAACTTTGTTAAAGAATTGTACAGGCCTTTAAGTGCTAATCAAATATCCACTAAAATAGCAGAATTACTTTCTGGTAACTCTTTGAAATCAGAGCTTAAAATCATTTACCAATCAATTGAAAACTTACACGTGTCTTGCCCTTCTCATTTAGGAGATTGGTATTTTTCAGGCGATTACCCAACGCCTGGAGGAAATAAAGTTGTAAATAGAGCTTTTATTAACTTTTATGAAGGCAAATCAAAGAGAGCTTATTAGATAGATGTTATATTGTTTTAAGATCTAAGATTGTAGGACTTAGATACATTTTCCCAATTAATCACATTAAAAAAAGAATTAATATAATCTGGTCTTCTATTTTGATAGTTTAGATAATATGCATGCTCCCAGACATCTAACCCTAAAATAGGATAACCTCCACATCCAACACCTGGCATTAGTGGATTATCTTGATTTGGAGAGGAGCAAACTTCAACTTCCCCCCCAGAATGAACGCATAACCATGCCCACCCGGATCCAAAGCGAGTTGCTGCTGCTTTTGAAAACGCATCTTTGAATGAATCAAATGAGCCAAAGGCTGAGTTAATAGCTTCTAATAAACTACCTGTTGGTAAACCGCCACCATTTGGACTCATACTTTCCCAAAACAAACAGTGGTTAAAATATCCACCTCCATTATTTCTTAGAGCTGCATTACCCATATCGATATTTTTGAGAATTTCTTCAATAGATTTATTCTCAAGATCACTTCCTTCAATTGAAGTGTTAAGTTTTGTAGTATATCCATTGTGATGTTTTCCGTGATGTATTTCCATTGTTTTTGCATCAATGTTCGGTTCTAATGCATCGTTTGAATATGATAAAGCTGGTAATGTAAATGCCATGGGTTTTGTTTTAAAGTTCTTACAAAAATATAATTTCTTTTTCTTATTTTACATTTTTTTGACATAAAGAAACTCTTACATTTATATGTTATTTAATAATAAATGGTAAAATCTTCATTTAATTTAATAAATGCTTCTGCTGGATCAGGAAAAACCCACTCTCTTGTTTCTAATTATTTGCAAGAGCTACTTTCAAATTCAAATGATGATCATTTCAGAAGCCTTCTAGCTTTAACTTTTACCAATAAGGCTGTTAATGAAATGAAATCTAGAATAGTTGAAACCTTATCTGATTTTATTAAAAAAAATCATTCCGAAATGAGATGTGAAATCTCAAAAAAAATAAATATTGAAGAATCAGAACTTCGAAAAAAATCAGAGAGAGTTTTAAAAAACATATTATATGACTATGCGGGCTTTGACATTCTTACTCTTGACACTTTTACACATCGAATAGTTAGGACATTTGCATTAGATCTTAAATTACCAAAATCATTTGAGGTAGTAGTCGAGCAAGATGAAATTCTGAAAGAATTAATACAAATAATAATTGATAAAGTTGGAATTGAAAAAGAAATTACAAAATCACTAGTCGACTTTGTTCATTATAAAATTGATAATGAAAATAAAGAATCTATAAATGATGGTTTACTTCAAGTGGCAAGACTTATTTTAAATGAAAATGACAGAGGATTTCTTAAAAAATTAAGAAATAATTCATTACAAGATTTTAGAAAAACACAAAAAATATTAAATAAAATCAAATTTAAAGAATCTGAAAACGCAAAGTTAGTTGCAATAAAGATATTAGATAAAATAGGATCAAATGGCTTGGATGAATCTATTTTTTCTCGAGGATCAGTTACTAAACATTTTTCTTTGATAGTTGAAAATAAATTTGAAGGAATTTATTTAAATAATTTAGAAAAAAATCTTTCTGAAGGCTCCAGAATAGTTAAGAAAACAGATAATCCTAAAGAGTTAATAATGATTGCTAATAATATGATTCCTGAAATTCATCAATCTTATTTAAAGGCTAAAAAATCTATTTTAACATATAATTTAATTCAAGAGTTAAATAAGCAATGGACACCACTTTCTCTTATGGCAGAAATGGAGAAGATACTTAACAGGTATCAAATAGAGGAAAAAAAGATGTTAATTGGTCAGTTCAATGAAAAAATATCCGAAGTTGTTCAAGACTACGATGCTCCATTTATTTATGAGCGAATAGGAGAAAAGTATAAACATTTTTTTATTGATGAATTTCAAGACACTTCAAAGCTACAATGGTCCAACTTAAAACCACTACTTAAACATGCATTAGACACTGAAGATGTTAATGGCAAGTCTGGATCAGTTTTTTTAGTAGGAGATCCCAAACAGGCAATTTATAGATGGAGGGGAGGAGATGTTCAAATGTTTTTAAAACTTTTGAGTAATAAAAAATTTAATCAAACTCAGATTAATACCAATTCATTACCTATAAATTATCGTAGTCTTGATAATATAGTTGAATTTAATAACACTTTTATAAAAGGGGCAATAGAATCAATAGCTGATTTAAATTATCGTTCTTTTTATAAAGAATCTTTTTATCAAAAAAATAATAATTCTCCTGGTGGAAAAACTGAAATTCATTTTACTGAAAATAAGATGGATTCAGTTCATATTCAAAAAACTATAGATGCTTTATTAGAAGCTAAAAAGGATGGTTTTCCTTGGGGTTCAATGGCAATTTTAGTTAGAAAGAAAAAACAAGCAATATCTGTCTTTGAATTAATTTCAAATACTGAAATTCCAATTGTTTCATCAGAATCACTTTTACTTAAAAAGTCATCTTCAATAAAACTTATACTTTCTGTTTTAAGATTAAGTCTTCAACCTGAGAACTCAATTGAAAGAATTAATATTTGTAAATTTTTTATAGAAAAGAATTCACAAAATGAAAAATCTCATGAAATTTTTAAAGAATCTTTAGAAGGTTCTTTAGCTGACTTTACAGCTTTTTTAGATATAAAATTTGGATTTTCATTTGATACAAAAACAATCCAAAATTCAAACCTTTATGAATTAACAGAAACTCTTATTTCAAGCCTAGGTTTGTTAAATAATTTTGACACTTATCTTGAATTCTTTTTAGATTACTGCTATGATTTTTCTATTCAATCAAAAAGCAATATTTATAATTTTTTAAAAAAATGGGAAAAGGATTCGGAAAAACTTACCATTCCATTGCCTGACGACAATCAAGCTGTTAGAATTATGACTATTCATGTTGCTAAAGGTTTGGAATTCCCTTTAGTAGTATTACCATTTTTTTATTCAGATTTCCAGCCTGATTCAAGAATAAAAAGACAGACATGGTACCCTATTAAATTTAATGAATCAAAAATTGATTTTGGTAGAATTAATTTTTCATCAAGATTAGAAACTTATGGTGTAGAAGGAAAAAATATATCAGATAATGATAAAACAGAAAATGAATTAGATGCTTTTAATACTTTATATGTCGCTTTAACAAGGGCTTCACATAAAATAGTTGTCATAACAACATTATTTAAAAAGCCAAAAAGTAAAAAAAATTATGCACAACTATTAATTGATTTTGTTTTAAATCAAGATTCCAAGCCAAATCTAAATACTCCATTTATTTATGGTTCCAAAGAATGTCAACATGATCGTATAACTTACAATAATTCAAAAAATCAAGCTCTTAGGCCTAAAATCAATTTTAATTGGAAAAAACTTTTAAAAAATGATACTTATTCAAAACTCAATGGAAAGTGGTTAAAAGGTAATATCATTCATAAATTATTATCAAAAGTTAAATTTGAATCGGATATAAATGTCGCAATTGAATCATCTGTTCAAGAGGAGTTATTCAATATCGAAGAAAAATACACTTACAGTGAACTATTAAAAAAAGTTATCAATCACAAGGAATTAAATCACCTTTTTAAACAAGGGAATATTATTTACACTGAAAAGGAAATACTTTTACCTAAGATTGGAATCATTAGACTTGATAGAATAGTTATAACAAAAACTACTTGTGTTGTAATTGACTATAAAACTGGAGACTCAAAGCAAGAAGATAAAATTCAAATTATTAATTATTCTAAATATTTAGAATCAATATTAAACCTACCAATAGAGGCTTTCTTGGTATATATAAAAGATGATATTGAAGTTAAAAAAATCACTAATAATAAAAAATATATAAAACCTTGAAATGATTAATTTTTTAGATTTTGTGGCTGATAATATTATAGATGAGAATCATGATTTTCAAAATATAAAAATAATTTTACCAAGTAATAGAGCTTCTTTGTTTTTAAGAAACAAATTAATTCAAAAAATAAAAAAGCCAGTAATTTCTCCAGAAATTATTAGTATATCTGAATTTATTAGTGAGCTTTCTGGTATTAATAGAGTTGAAAATACGTCTGTTGTTTTTGAATTATATTTAATTTACAGTAAAATAATTTTAAAAAAAAATCAACAAAACTTTGATGAATTTATGGGGTGGGCTCCAGTTTTGATTAATGACTTTAATTTAATGGATAGCTATTTAGTTGATTCAAAGGCTCTGTTTTCAAGCATGGTATCTGCACAAGAAATTAAAGAATGGGCTCAATTAGATAACTCTGACTCATCAACGATTAAAAATTCTGACTTTTGGAAAAACATACCAGCACTATATTCTTCTTTAAACAACAAGTTTATTAAAGATGGAGTTGGAACAAGTGGAATGCAGTTTAGAGAGGCTATCAAGCACTTGGAGTTGTATTTATCTCAAAATAAGAAGTTTCACTATTTTATTGGGTTTAATATGTTAAACACTGCAGAAAGCAATATTATTCAAGAATTTATTTCTCAAAAAAAGGGTAAAGTTTTTTGGGACTTGGATAAAGAATTTTATAATGATAAAAAACATTCAGCAGGAAAATTTATTCGATCTTATTATAAAGAATGGAAATGTTTAAGAAATAAAAACCCAGAAGGATTATCTTCTAATTTTAAAAAAGATAAAGTATTTAATGTTATAGAAACATCAAATAAAATAAGTCAAGCAAAATATGTTGGACAAATAATTAATGACTGGAAACCTAGTGATGTTATTAGTAAAAAAGGAATAATATTAGGAGATGATAAAATTCTTCCTGCTGTCTTATCAGGAATAAATTTGGACACAAGCCATTGGAATGTTACAATGGGATTAGCTATTAATAATTCCTCCTCAGTGTCCATTTTAGATATGATTTTTGAAATGCATATAAACACTATTGAAGGAAATTATTTTTATGAAGACGTATTTTCGATACTAAATGATAGTATTGTTAAAAATAAATTTAAAAAAGAAAAAATAAATTTTAATAAATTAATTAATGATCTCGAGGAATCTAATTATACGTATTTTCCAATTCAAAAACTTTATTCTAATAAAACTTCATTTCAATATATTGTATTTAGGCCTGTTGCATCATCTTCAGATTTATTACAAAAATTACAATTTTTGATTAAACACCTTGAGGAGGGAAATCATTTTATTAAACAAGAGGGTTCCTTTAATCTAGAAGAATTTAACATAATTAAAAAGGTAATAACAAAACTTTTAAATTATGCAGATCAAATTAAAAACATACCTTTAAAAGTGCTCTTCTTATTGTATAAAGAAGCTATCAAAGAACAAAAATTAAATTTCTCTGGAGACTCTAGTTCTGACATTCAAATAATGAGTCTTCCAGAAACAAGATTGATAGATTTTGACTCTGTAATCATAACAAATGTTAATGAGGGTGTTTTGCCTAAAGGAAAATCTAATGATAGTTTTTTTCCTTTTGATGTGAAAAAACATTTTCAACTTCCAACTTTTTTAGAACAGGATGCTAAATATGCATATCAATTTTATAGGCTAATTCAAAATGCCAGTAATGTTTATTTATTATACAGTTTGAGCGATAAAGGGCTTGGAGGCTCTGAAAAAAGTAGATTTATTTATCAATTAGAACATTTTAAAAAGTCAAATCATCAACTAAACTTAATGAAAGTGAAGTCATCTTTTAAAAATAACTCTCAATTTAAAGTTGATAAATCTAAGGAAGTAATAGAGATTTTAAAATCAATAGTAAAAAAAGGACTTTCACCCTCAGCAATAACAAGTTTCATGATAAATCCTTTACAGTTTTATTATCAGAGGGTTTTAAAAATAAGAGAGCTTGGAAAACTATTTCCAGTAATTGAACCAAGAGATAAAGGAAATGTAGTTCATGAAACATTAGAATCGATATATAAGCCTTTTGTATCTAAAGAACTTGTAGTTCGTAATTATGACTCTATGATTAAAAAACTACCTGTTGTTTTAGATGAAAAATATAAATTAATTTATGGAGGTAATCCTGAACGAAAAGGGCATAACTATTTGATTTATGAAGAGTTAAAAAAGCAATGTGAGGAATTTCTGTTGACAGAAAGATTGTTAATTGAAAAAGGAAACAAATTAAAAATCCTCTCATTAGAAAAAAAAATAGAATACGATTTAGATTTTAAAGAATTGCTCTTCCCGGTTAAAATAATTGGAACAATTGATAGAGTTGATGAATGGAATGGAAAATTAAGAATTTCAGATTATAAAACGGGATCTGTAAAAAAAAATAAATTAAAATTTTCATCAAACTTTACTTTTGAAGGACTTGAAAGCCAAAAGAGTTTAGAGAATTCTTCGCTCTTTCAATTATTGCTTTATTCTTACGTTTACTCTAAACAAAATTCTCATGAAGGAATTAAGACCGGGATAATTCCAATTAAAACTCCTAAAGACTATTTCTATCCAGTAACTATTTCATCTGATAAAGAAAATAAAGATCTTTTATTGATTAATACTTTTAATCAATTTGAAAAGGAATTAATAGCTGTAATTAAAAAATTATTTAACGAAAACATAGCATTCATTGCTAATGATTCAGAATAATTTTTTATCATAGCAGTATATATTCCAATAATTATGGCAAAAAAAGATGAATTTGACAAAATAGACTCCGATAAGGATGGGGTTATTTCAGAGGATGAATTTGCAAATGCGTCAAAATCTGCTGGGGTTGAAAAAGAAAAGCTTAATTGGTTCTTAAAACTAATAACTCTTGGAGACCGCTTTTCAATGGGAGATTTTTTTGATCGTGCAAAAAAAGGCTTCGTAGAGTTTCTAATTGTTTTTTTTGGGGTATTAGTGTCATTTGGTGTTGAACAAAAAGGGGATGATTTCGAGGATCGTGAATGGAATATTGAAAATCTTCATAACCTTAAA
>NZ_CEXPNT010000006.1:83572-101996 GCF_982709265.1 Candidatus Marivariicella framensis
GGGACGCCCGGACCTGGGACTGTTAATTGTCCTGAAAAATATAAGCCCTTTACCTTCTTGCTTTCTATTTTAGGTCTTAAAAAAGCAGTTTGAAATAGTGTCATTGCCAATCCATAGGCATTACCTTTGTATGAATTGTATTCTGATATAAAATCATTTACACAAAATGATTCTTGAAATAAAATATGTTTTTTAATAGACTGCCCAGTTCTTTCTTCAAGACGCTTTATAACAACATTAAAATATTTTTTTCTTATCTCTGAATTGTCTTCAAGTCCAGGAGCTAAAGGAATTAAAATAAAACAAGCTTCTTTCCCCTCAGGTGCCATTGAAGCATCAGATTTAGAAGGAAAATTTGCATAGAATAGTGGATCATCTGGCCATTTGGGATTATCATATATTTCTGAAGCATGTTTATCAAAATCTACATCAAAAAATAGAGTATGATGAGCAACATCATTTACTTTTTTATTCAAACCTATATAAAAAAGTAGTGAGGATGGTGCAAAGGTTTTTTTGCTCCAATATTTTTCACTGTAGGCTCTTAAATTTGAATTCAAAAGAGTTTCTGTGTGATGGTAATCTGCACCACTTAAAACTGCATCAGACTCGTGTTTAGAACCATTAATTATTACTCCACAAGCTTTTTTGCCTTCAACAATAATTTTTTCTACTGGAGAGTCAATGTGAAATTTCACACCTAGAGATTTTGCTAAACTTACCATTCCATTAATGACAGAGTACATTCCACCTTTAGGATGCCAAGTTCCAAGACCATAATCTGCAAAGTTCATAAAATTATAGAATGCTGGAGTATCTTTTGGTTTTGCTCCAAGAAATAAAACAGGAAATTGAAGTAACTGTCTTAATTTAGGATTTTTAAATTCTTTGAAAACATCTTGCCGTATATTCCTTATGAAGTAATTTAACTTGGTAATTGTTTCTAATGTTATTAATTCCAAAGGAGACTTACCTGGTCTATATACCACTTCTTTAATAGCTATATCATAATTTAATTGAGCCTCCTTAATGAATTTCTTAAGTTTTTTTCCACTTCCTTTTTCTTCATTTTCAAATGCCAAAGAAATTTTTTCTAAATCACCATCAATTATAATTTTATTTTTAGTTCCAAAATAAACTTCATAAGCTGGATCAAGTCTTTCTAAATTATAATAGTCACTAGGTTTTTTGTTAAAATCATTAAAAAATCTTTCAAAAATATCTGGCATCCAATACCATGAAGGACCCATGTCAAAAGTAAATCCATCACGCTTTAATTGTCTTGCCCGACCACCTAGGCTATTATTTTTTTCGAAAACTTCAACTTCATGACCATTTTTAGCTAAATAACATGCTGCTGAAATGGAAGAGAAGCCAGATCCAATTACAATAACTTTTTGGTTCATAATTTTGTAAATATATTTTAAATAAAAAAAGTTTTTTAGAGTTAAATAAGTCTAATTTGAAATATTATTTATTTCCTTCTATCGCCATTCTTTATAATCTCCTCGACAAAAGAGGCGCTTATTATTCCAGTTGGAATTGCAACCACTCCTATGCCCACTAAAGAAATAACTGATGCAAATATTTTACCCCCAACAGTGATAGGATAAACATCACCATAACCAACTGTTGCAAGTGATACAGTTGCCCACCAAATTGATTCTGATATACTTGAAAATTTTTCGGGTTGAGCAGCATTTTCAAGATAATAGATTGCTGAAGCTGAAAATAAAATAGTTAAAATTGACAAAAAAAGTGTGAATTTTAATTCACCTTTAACAGCGCTTAAAGCTTTTACGAAAAGCTTAAGCGATGATGAATCTCTTCCTAACTTAAATATACGAGTCAATCTAAATAGTCTTAAAATTCTCAAGAACCTTCCATCTATTTTCGTGAATTGATTTAGGAAAAAAGGAATGATTGAGATTAAATCAATAATGCCAAAAAGACTAGTAATATAAGCTATAGCACCTTTCATCTTGGATTTTTTGTAGGCATAAATTACACGGTACATATATTCAATAGAAAAAATACCTATAGATATGGCTTCAAAAACATAAAATTCACCAAAATAAATTGCACGAACTGAAACATGAGATTCTGCGATCATTGCAATGATGTTAGCAATAATTAAAATATAAATAAACTTATCTATAGATTTATGAATCTTCATGAAACTTATTTTTTTCTCATATCTATGATTATTCCAATCATAACAAAAAAAGTTGTTATGATAACTACAATGGCTACAAATTTTGGACTCATTTTAATAAACTTTATTGCTAAATTAATTAAAACTAACAAGAATGAACAAAAATATTTAAGTTATAAGTGTAGTTCAAAATTAATTCAATTATTAAATAATTTATTTTTTTAAAATAACAGATTAAAAAATATAAATAGACGATATTTACGCCTTAAATATTTAAAAATCAATTCTAAACCGATTAATTTAAAAACCAAATCTTTCACGACTTTAACACTTTTTAATTTTGAAAACAATTGGTATTGGCCTTTCAAAGAAATGGCTTTTGCAAAAAGAAATTTTTCAAAAATTAAAGGATTAGAGTTTATCAAAGTTATGGGGACAGGAAGTGGATCAGGGTTTAGTTTAAAACCTGATTTTACAACTTATGCTATTTTGTGTGTATGGAATAACAAGAACTCTTCTGAAATCTTTTTCAAAAATCATAAAAAATTCAATCAGTATATTAAGAAATCAACCTCAATAAAGCATATTGAATTAAAAGCTGTAAAAAGCCATGGTTGCTGGAGTGGCTTGCAGCCATTTAAATCTCAAGAAATAAAACATATTGAAGATGATAATCCTGTAGCTGTAATAACTAGAGCAACTCTTAATTGGAATAGACTGATTTCCTTTTGGAGATCGGTGCCTATAGCAAGTAGAGCTATAGAAAAAGCAAAGGGAGTTATTTTCTATAAAGGCATCGGTGAATGGCCATTTTTTCAGCAAGCAACAATTAGTATTTGGAAAAATTTTAATTCTGTAAATGAATTTGCTTACAAGCAAAAAGAACATACTGAAATCATCAGAAAAACGCGAATAAACAACTGGTATAAGGAAGATCTATTTTCCAGATTTACCGTAATATCTAACTCAACTAATAAATTTAAAATTGAATAAATCTATTGTTATTGGTTCTGGTATAGCGGGAATTGCTTCAAGCATAAGGCTTGCGAAAAAAGGATATTCTGTTAAGGTTTTTGAAGGAAACTCTTTTCCAGGAGGAAAGATACATTCTTTTGAAAAATCTGGATATAGGTTTGATGGAGGACCTTCTTTATTTACAATGCCGCAATTTATAGATGAACTTTTTGAACTTTGTGGAGAAAACCCAAAAGATTATTTTTCTTATATAAAGAAAGAGATTGCTTGCAATTATTTTTGGGAAGATGGAATAAAGTTGGTTGCTTATGGGAACAAAGAAGATTTTCTAAATGAAGTAGAAAAAAAGCTAGGCGTACCTAAAGAAAAATTAATTAATTACTTTAATCGTTCACAAAAAAAGTATGATTTAACAGCACCACTTTTTTTAGAAAAATCTTTACATAAATTAAAAACATTTATTTCTAAAGAAGCTATAAATGCTATACTTTTTCTTGGCAAATATGATATTTTTAAAACTCTTCATGAAGTGAATAAAGAGGTCCTTGAAGAACCACATTTAATTCAATTTTTTGATCGTTTTGCCACCTATAATGGTTCCAATCCATATCAAACTTCAGGAATGATGAGTTTAATTACCCATCTTGAACAGCACTATGGAACTTTTTTACCTGTCAAAGGAATGGTGAGTATAACAGATTCATTAGTTCAATTAGCTAAAAGACAAGGTGTAGAATTTGTTTATAATAGTTATGTTAATCAAATTATTATAGATAATAAAAAAGCTAAAGGTGTAGAATCTAATGGATGTTTTTATGCTTCAGATGTTGTTATTAGTAATATGGATATAAATCCAACATACAAATTTTTAATACCAAATGAGCCAAAACCAAAAAAAATATTGGATGCTGAGTCTTCTAGTTCAGCTGTAATCTTTTATTGGGGAATATCCCGAGAATTTAAAGAATTAGATCTTCACAATATATTTTTTTCAGAAAATTATTCCGATGAATTTAAGTCCATTTTTAATCAAAACACTGTTTCAAAAGACCCTACTGTATATATAAACATAACATCAAAAGACATACCTGGAGATGCTCCAGAAAATTCGGAGAACTGGTTTGTTATGATAAACACCCCTGCTGATAAAGGACAGGATTGGAATTCAATGGTGAATGAAATTCGTAAAAATGTAAAAAAAAAGATATCTCGAAATTTGGGAGTTGACATTGGTAAATATATTGAGATAGAAGAAGTATTAACTCCTAAAATTATTCAACACAAAACACAATCTCACCAAGGTGCTTTATATGGACCTTCAAGTAACGACAGGTTATCTGCCTTTTTTAGGCATCCAAATTTTTCAAGAAAAATTGAAAACTTATTTTTTTGTGGAGGAAGTGTTCATCCTGGAGGAGGAATACCCCTTTGTTTATTGTCAGCCAAAATAACTTCGGATTTAGTAAAAAAATTATAGTATGTTAAAAAATAGATATACATCATTTTCCTCTATTTCCATTTTAGTAATTTGGATATTTCACTTATCAGGTCTTTTAGGAATACTTTATGGAGATAGTAAGTGGTTTGTTTCGGCGACACCATTAAACTTAATTATATCATTAGTTTTATTACTTCTTAACTCATCAGATTCTAATAAAACAATCGTGATAGCTGGTATAGCATTTATTATTGGAATGTTTACAGAGATTTTAGGAGTTAATTATGGACTTATTTTTGGAACTTATTTTTATGGAGAAGCTTTAGGACCTAAGTTATTAGGAGTTCCTATTTTAATTGGTTATAACTGGGCAATGGTTTTAATTATAACAGCTAGTATAGCTCAAAAAATTAATAAAAATTTCTATACTCGTATTTTTTTAGGAGTGACACTTATGTTGTTTTTAGATTTATTGATTGAGCCAGTTGCCCCAGATTTAGATTTTTGGATTTTTGATTCGGGAATTGCACCAATTCAAAATTATCTAGGATGGGTATTTGTGTCGTTTCTGCTACATTTTATATATCATAAGTTAAAAATTAAAAAAAATAATAATTTTTCAAATCACCTTTATTTTCTTCAAATTCTATTCTTTGTATTACTTTTGATTAAGTTCAGGTCTTAATTGATAATAAAAATGGGGAGGCTCAAAACACTTATTGCTTTAATTTTTTCTTTAATTTTTTCATGTCAAGAAATAAAGAAACCTTTAGTTAGTAAAAACACCAACGATACAATAATAGATTTTAAATTTTCTCCACCAATCAAATTAGACTCGATGTCTGTTCAGTATAGAATTAGAAATGATATTTTCAATTGGCCAGAGTTTACTGCTTTCACTGATAGCTTTGAGAGTTTGATAAAACTTAATCCTGAAGGCAATCTTGTTTTTATTGAGGAATTGGAGTTGAAATTAAAAACCTTATCCAAGTCAAGATTTCCAACAAAAATTGACTTACCAGACATTAAAAGTAGACTTAAAGTAGTTCAGACTATGTTAATGCAATCAAGATATCATTCAAAAAACAAAAACTGGAAGGAGTTAGATATAAGCCTTCAAAACCTTTACTTAAGCTATAATTCATTCATTAATAGAATAAAGTCTATAAATGAAGAAATTAATTTATTTAGCAACGAGACAAATTAGTCTTCATTCAACAAATGTTATGTTAAATGAATACTAATTATTTATTTAAGTTTATTGCCTAGACCATCAATTTTCGTTACTGTTGGGCTGGTCAATATTAAATATTTAAATCATCGACTTTAAAGTCATAGTTTAAAAGTTTTATAACTCTATTTGAATTAACAATTCTTTTAATGTTTTCTGCTTTTAAGAATCTTGGTGGCAAAATATTTTTTTGATCAGCAATCTTTGAATAATATTCTTTTTTTGAAGGATGAAACGGAGTTACCGCATTAAATATTAAATTTTCTTTATTTAAATTCTTGATTACTTTCAAGATTACACCTATTGCGTCATCCTGGTGAATAAGATTAATCACTTCATTTCCCTTATGAAATTTTTTTCCACTCAAACTATAAATAGGATGGCGGTCTTTCCCAATTAACCCCCCTAATCGAATATGTGATGTTATGAAATTGCCATTATTTAATTGATTTTCAATTTTTAAAGTTTCAATTCCAGAATTTGAATTAGGATTACAATTACAAGACTCATCTACTATTCCTTTTTGTGAATCATATACACTTATACTACTTAAGTAAATTACTTTTTTGATCGATTCGTTTTCAATTATCTTTACGAGAGAAGCTATAGAGTTGTTTATATTTATTAATGGACCTCCTCTTCTAACAAAAGGAATTGTAATAACTAGTGTGTCAATAGATTTAAAAAAAGGAGAATTTGAAGTTTTTTCTGGGCTAAATAAATAATGATATGATTTCACACCTAGTCTTGATAATTTTTTAATTTTTTCAGAAGATGTGGATGTTCCTTTTACAACATACCCTTTTTTAATTAAAGTTTCAGCTAGAGGAAAGCCTAACCAACCGCAGCCTAGAATTCCTATTTTATTCATTTTTTAAAATTACAATTTTTCATTTAGTCTTTTGTTTTTATGTGAATATTTGATTTTTTTTAAATTAAATTAATTACCTTATAATGAATTAAGTACTGTTAAATGGCAATTAAAAGTTTTCAAGGCCCTAGAGTTTCTTTAGCTAAAAAAGTAGTAAAGAACATTCTTGTTAGAGATGTGATGTCTACGAGTTTAATACTTTTTCGGCCTAAACAAACTATTCATGATGTAATGAAGTCTTTTATTAAATATAGAATATCAGGAGGGCCGGTTGTTGATAAACATGGAGAATTGATGGGAGTTATTTCCGAAGCTGACTGTATGAAAGAAATTTCTGAAAGTAGATATTTTAATATGCCCATACTTGATAAAACTGTTTATCATTTTATGACTAAGGATGTTGAAACCATTGAAGCTTCAACAAGTATATTTGATGCTGCATCACTTTTTTCAAAAACTAATAGACGACGCTTCCCCGTTATTGATAAAAAAAGATTGGTTGGCCAAGTAAGTAGAAAGGATATTGTAATTGCAGCACTTAATTTAAAAAGTCAGACTTGGTAATAATTAGTGAACTTTAGATCCATTTGAAATTTTTGATTTGTCAGGACTAATAAAAATTAGTTTACCCGAAACATCTTTACCCATCAATATCATTCCTTGACTTTCAACACCTTTTATTTTTCTTGGATTTAAATTAGTTAGAACAGTTACTTTGTTACCAATGATTTTCTCAGAACTATACTCTTTTGCAATACCGGATACAATTGTCAACTCTTCATTTCCAACACTTACTTTAAGTTTTAAAAGAGTTTTAGTTTTTGGTATTTTTTCTGCATCTAGAATTTCCCCAACATTAATTTCAAGATTTTTAAAATTTTCAAAATCAACAACAGGTTTTATTGGGGGAATAGGCTTTAAATCATTGTTTTTTTTAGTAGCTCCAAGCTTAGTTAGTTGTTTTTCTATTTGAGAATCTTCAATTTTAGAAAACAATAACTCTTGACTATTAATAACATGCCCCTCTTCAATAGTTATTTGATCATCAATACTATTCCAGTCAGAAGATTTTAAGTTTAACATTTTTAATAGCTTTTCTGAAGTGAAAGGAAGAAATGGCTCACTCAAGTATGCCAAACGGCCTGCTAATTGAAGGCCTACATACATTATAGTAGAAACTCTTTCAGGTGTGTTTTTTATTAATTTCCAAGGCTCTTGATCAGCAAGATATTTATTCCCAAGTCTAGCTAAATTCATCAATTCTTTTAGTGCTTCTCTAAATTTAAATTTTTCAATAGAATCACTAATTTTATTTTGAAAACGACTTATTGAATCTAAAATTTTATTGTCATCATCAAAAAGCTTTTCTGGTTTAGGTGTTTTTCCATCATAATACTTGTGAGTTAAAACGACTATTCTGTTTATGAAATTCCCATAAATAGCTACTAGTTCATTATTGTTTCTTGCTTGAAAATCACTCCAAGTAAAATCATTATCTTTTGATTCTGGAGCATTAGCTGTTAAAACATATCTTAAAACATCTTGTTGTTCTGGAAAATCTATTAAGTATTCATGTAGCCAAACTGCCCAATTTTTTGATGTAGAAATTTTATTTCCTTCAAGATTTAAGAATTCATTCGCAGGTACATTTTTTGGTAAAATATATTTACCTGAAGCCTTCAGCATCGAAGGGAAAATGATACAATGAAAAACAATATTATCCTTTCCTATAAAGTGGATTAATTCTGTGTCCTCATCTTTCCAGTATGGTTCCCAATCAATTCCCTTTTTTTTCGCCCATTCTTTTGTAGATGAAATATAGCCGATAGGAGCATCAAACCATACATAAAGAACTTTTCCTTTATTGTTTTCAACTGGAACTGGGATTCCCCAATCTAAATCTCTTGTTACTGCCCTAGGTTGAAGACCACTTTCTATCCAAGACTTCACCTGTCCATATACATTAGGTTTCCAGTCTTTTTTATGACCATCTAATATCCATTTCTTTATAAATTTTTCATAATTATTTAGTGGAAGATACCAATGCTTGGTACTTTTTTTAATGGGAAAAGAACCAGAAAGAGTTGATTTTGGATTTATAAGATCTGAAGAGTTTAAACTGCTTCCGCAGCTTTCACATTGATCACCATAAGCCTCTTTATTTTTACATATTGGACAAGTTCCAGTTACAAACCTATCGGCTAAAAATTGCTGAGCTTCTTCATCGAATAATTGTTCTGAAGTTTTTTCAATAAAAATATTTTTAGAATCCAGATCCCTAAAGAATTCTTGAGCAGTCTCGTGATGAATTTTTGCTGAAGTTCTGGAGTAATTATTGAATGAAATTCCAAAATCCTCAAACGATTTACGAATCATTTTATCATACTTGTCAATTACTTCTTTTGGAGTTATACCTTCTTTTTTTGCTTTTATTGCTATAGCAACTCCGTGCTCGTCGCTTCCACATATAAAAGCAACATCACGTTCTTTATTTCGGAGATACCTAGCAAATATATCAGCAGGAATATATACTCCAGCTAAATGGCCTATGTGTATTGGTCCATTTGTGTAAGGAAGAGCTGCGGTTAGAGTATATCGTTTAGTTTTACCCATCAATTAGTTTTAACCAAAAATACAATGAAAACCTTTATTATTAACCACCCTATAATATAATATTAAATTGATTTTTAAACAAGTTGTTGTTTTTATAACAACTTGTTTATATTTATAACATTAATTTATATATATGAAAACAATATCTTCTGAAGTTTCAGCATACATAAAAACAAAACCATTTTTATCAATTGCTCTATCTCAAGATATAATCAATCTAACATCATTAGCTAGACAGATTCAGCCAGAAATTGAAAAATCTCTTCGAAAGCCAGCTAAAAGTGGAGCGATTGTTATGGCGTTAAAAAGAATTTCTGATACTCAAGAATTTATTACAACTCATAGAATTGTAAGAGTTTTAAAAAACATGGGCGACATAACTGTTCGTTCATCTTTAGTGGATTATTGTTTTAAAATATCCGAAACACTTTTGCCAGCACAAGCAAATTTTTTAAATCAAATAGAAACATCCAAAAACGTTTTTTTTACTACATCAAGAGGGGTTGGAGAATGTAATATTATTGTAAGTCAAGAGTTGTCTTCAACAATAGAATCTGTTTTCATTAATGAAGTTTGTCTTGAAAAAACTCATGATCTTTCAGCTATTTCAATTAAGCTTCCAACTGAAAATGTTACAATACCTGGTATATATTACTTTATATTTCAAAGACTATCATGGGAAGGAGTAAATATTAATGAGGTTATTTCTACCTCAAATGAATTCACAATTTTAATGGATGAAGATTCTGTAAATATCGCTTTTCAAGTGATTAAGGATTTGAAGAATTTATAGTCAATTCTTTTAGAGTATCATATAATTGATCTATTCTTTTTACATTTTCAATTACTAAAATCAACTTTAATCCATTTTTAGTATTCTTTTCTTTAATAGCAATATTTGATTTTTCTTTTTGAACATTAGTTAAAAAGACTCCAAAAGTTTCAGTTTTAAAAATATCATTTTGTTGATCTTCAATAAAATAACCAAGGCATTTATTTTGTTTTATTACATAGCGCTCTATTCCAATTTTCACAGCTAACCATTTCAATTTAATGCTATTTAATAATTCATTTCCTTGATCTGGAATTGAGCCAAATCTATCAATTAAGTTTTTCTTAAATTCTATGAGCTTATCTTCATTAGATATTTTGCTTAATTCATTATATAATGATAATCTTTCACTTATAACATTAATATATGTTTCAGGAAAAAGAACTTCTAAATCAGTGTCAATCTGAACGTTTTTAATTTGATTTTTTAAAGAGCTGGGTTCAATATTGTTATACAGCTCTTTAAATTCAGTTTCCTTGAGCTCCTGAACTGCTTCTTCTAAAATTTTTTGATAAGTATCGTATCCAATCTCATTAATAAATCCACTTTGCTCACCTCCTAATAAATCGCCAGCACCTCTAATCTCAAGATCTTTCATGGCTATTTGCATCCCTGACCCTAGTTCTGAATACTGTTGAATTGCATTGATTCTTTTTTGAGCTTCAGAGGATATTGAGCTATAAGGTGGAGTTATGAAATAACAAAATGCTTTTTTATTACTTCTTCCAACTCTTCCTCGCATTTGATGTAAATCACTTAATCCAAAGTTATTGGCATTATTAATAAAAATTGTATTTGCATTTGGAACATCAAGACCATTTTCAATAATGGTTGTTGCTACTAATACATCATACTCTCCTTCCATAAAACCTATGAGGGTTTTCTCTAGTCTTTTACCATTCATTTGTCCATGACCTATAGCAATTCTAGCGTCTGGAACCAAACGTTGAAGCATGCCTGAGACTTCTGTAATATTTTCAACACGATTATGAATAAAAAATATTTGTCCAGATCGTTTTAACTCATACATAATAGCATCCCGAATAATAGATTCACTAAATCTGATTACTTCATTCTCAATAGGATACCTATTGGGGGGAGCTGTTGCTATTATTGATAAGTCTCTAGCAGACATTAAACTAAATTGAAGTGTTCTAGGTATGGGAGTTGCTGTTAGACTTAATACATCAATGTTTGTTTTTAGGGAACGAATCTGTTCTTTAACTGAGACTCCAAATTTTTGTTCTTCATCAACTATTAAAAGTCCAAGATCCTTAAAGACAACTGACTTATTAGCTATTTGATGAGTGCCAATTAAAATATCTATTTTTCCAGAAGCAAGATCTTCTAGCAACTGTTTTTTTTCTTTTGGACTTCTGAATCTGTTCAAATAATCTACCCTAACAGGTAATTCTTTAAGACGATTGGAAAAGGTTTTGAAGTGTTGAAATGTTAATATCGTAGTTGGAACTAATACCGCTACCTGTTTTGAATTATCAACAGCTTTGAATGCGGATCTAATAGCCACCTCTGTTTTACCAAAACCCACATCTCCACAAATTAATCTATCCATAGCTCTTTCACTTTCCATATCAGATTTTATATCTTGAGTTGTTTTGCTCTGATCTGGAGTATCTTCAAATAAAAAAGAGGCTTCTAGCTCCCATTGTAAGTAGCTGTCAGGAGAACAGGCATATCCTATTTTTTCTCTTCTTTTAGCGTAGAGTTTTATAAGGTCAAATGCAATGGATTTAACTTTGCTTTTAGTTTTTTGCTTGAGTGCTTTCCATGATTTAGAACCTAATTTATATATTCTTGGTACATGCCCATCTTTACCATTAAACTTTGAAATTTTATGTAAAGAATGAATGCTTAAATAAAGAATATCTCCTTCAGCATATACAATTTTAATAACTTCTTGATTTGAATTCTCAACCATAATCCTCTGTAATCCTCCAAATCGTCCAACACCATGATCCATGTGAGTTACAAAATCTCCAACCTGCATTGAGGTTAACTCCTTAAGGTTTAATGTATTTTTTCTTGTATTATCTGATTTTAGCTTATACTTATGATACCTGCCAAATATTTGATGATCAGTAAAACATGCTACTTTTGAGTCAAAATCTTCAAAGCCAGCATGAATAGGACACTCTGAAATTTTGTAATGAACAGTAAGGTCCATTTCTTGAAAAATATCATTTAACCTTTTTACTTGTTGAGTGTTAGTGCAGAGAATGTAATTAATAAATCCATTTTTGTTATTTTGGTTAAGATGCTCAACAAGAAGATTAAATTGCTTATTGAAAATTGGGTGTGGAGACTGTTTGAAAACTAAAGAATCAGAAATTTTTATAAAGTCACTTTTATTTAATAATAAATGAGAATAATCATCAAAACTTTTAATTAGTTGCTTTGAATTGACAAATAATTTTTCTGGAGGATACTGTAAAATAGAATCAGATTTAGAATAAATATTTTGAGCTTTATTAAATAAAGTATCTAATCTGTTTAGAGTATTGTCAATATTTGAACTTATCACAGTACTGGATTCGGGAAGAACATCTATGATGGTCTTTCTTTTATCAGTAAATGAAATTATAGAAGTGTTCGGTAACAAATCGATCACTTCAAGACTAGAAATAGAAAGCTGATTTTTAACATCAAAAGTTCTAAGACTTTGAACTTCATCTCCAAAAAATTCTATTCTATATGGGTGATGGTTTGAAAAAGAAAAAACGTCTATAATACCTCCCCTAAGAGCAAATTCTCCAGGAGCACTAACAAAATCAACTCTTTCAAAGCCATATTCAAACAGACTCTCATTAATAAAATCTAAAGAGACACTCATCCCTTTTTTTATCGTCAAAGTGTTTTTTTTCAAAGTATGCTCAGAGATTATTTTTTCTGAAATAGCATCAGTGTAGGTAACTATTATTTTTGCATTTTTACGAGTAAGTTGTCTCAAAACAGAAGATCTTAGGAGAACATTGGAGTTGTCAGTATCTTCTGTGGAGTATGCTTTTCGATAGCTTGCCGGAAAAAATAATACATTTTTCTCGCCAACTAAATATTCTAGATCATTAAGATAATAAGCAGCCTCCTCAGCTTCTGAAAAAATTAATAAAAAAACTTTAGGAGATTTGTTAAATTCATTTGCCAACCGAAAACTTAATCCCGAACCTATCAATCCTTTAACTAGGAAGTTCTGCTTTTGTTTAAGCATATTACCAAGTAAAACTTGATTTTTGTCATTAAAGGAGATTTCAAACAAATCGTTTTCTAAAAATTTTATCAAATATAGCTTCTTCTTCTGATTTTTCTTAAGTCTATTATAGCTCTATTGTTTATTTATTCAGTGTTAGTTAATAAATGATTAAAACAAACTTAATTTCACTAACAATAATGATTTATTTTTAGACTCATAAAGTTTAAGTATGTATCTCATTTTTGACACGGAAACTACAGGACTACCTAAAAAGTGGAAAGCTCCCTTGACGGATAGTGATAATTGGCCAAGATGTGTTCAAATTGCATGGCAGCTTCACGAGAGTAATGGTGATTGTGTTTCTCATGAAAATTTCATAGTTAAACCTGATGCGTATGATATCCCTTATGATTCAGAAAAAATACATGGAATTTCAACTGCATTAGCTGAAGATGATGGAATTGATCTTATAGATGTACTAAAGAGTTTTGAAGTTGCTCTAAAAAAAGCAAAATTTATATGTGGTCATAATGTAAGTTTTGATTTAAATATCATTGGAGCAGAATTTTTAAGATTAGGGTTTGATAATTTATTTGAGGGAATTCCTATAATAGATACATGCACAGAAGAAACAGCGAGTTTGTGTAAGATTTCGGGAGGTAGAGGGGGTAAGTTTAAACTACCAACTCTTATTGAATTAAATAAATTTTTGTTTAACGATAGTTTTGATGAAGCTCATAATGCAACTGCCGATGTAGAAGCAACAACAAGATGTCTTTTTGAATTAATAAGAAATGAATCGATAGCACCGAATGCATTTAATGGTGAAACCTCGTATTACAGATCAGTTCAAGATAATTTCAAATCCTCTATGAGACCTATTGGTCTTATTCATGTTAATTTAAAAAAGGCATCAGAAGCGTTAATTAAAGAAGAAGTTTCTTCAGGTATTGAAATTATTTCAAATGATACCAAAGTAGAATTACTTGAAACCCCTTTTGTTCATTTACATGTTCATTCTCAATTTTCTGTACTCCAATCTACTTCCCAAATACCAAAGCTAGTTGAAGCAGCACAAAAAAATAATATGCCGGCTTTAGCATTAACAGATAAAGCAAACCTAATGGGAGCTTTCCACTTTATAAAAGCTGTCAAAAATCATAATAGTCTATTAGAAGATAAAACAAAAGAAATTAAACCAATTGTAGGTTGTGAATTTTATGTTTGTGAAAATCATAAAGATAAAACTAGAAGAGATGATGGATATCAAGTGGTTTTTCTTGCAAAGAATAAAAATGGGTATCATAACTTATCTAAAATGAGTTCTTTAGCATACACATCAGGATTTTATTATGTCCCAAGAATTGATAGAGAGATAGTTGAACAATACAAAGAGAATTTAATTATTTTAACAGGTAATTTATACGGAGAAATTCCATCAAAAATTTTAAATATTGGAGAACGTCAAGCTGAAGAAGCACTATTGTGGTGGAAAAACCTATTTAAAAGTGATCTTTATATTGAATTAATGCGCCATGATCAAGAAGATGAAAAAAGAGTAAATAAAGGATTAATAGCATTATCTATTAAACATAACGTTTCCGTTGTAGCGTCTAATAACACATATTATACAAACCAAGAGGATGCAAATGCACATGATATTTTATTATGCTTAAAAGATGGTGAAAAACAAACAACACCAATAGGAAGAGGGAGAGGATTTCGTTATGGCCTTCCAAATCAAGAATATTATTTCAAGTCTCAAGAGCAAATGAAAGAGATTTTTAAAGATATTCCTGAGGCAATATTTAGCTGTTTAGAAATTATCTCTAAAATATCTTCATTTGATTTAGCGAATGAAGTTCTTCTTCCAAAATTTGAAATTCCTGATGAATTCGAATCAAAGAATAATGATGGTGTTGAGAGAGAAAACGCTTATCTAAGATATTTAACTTATAAAGGAGCGGAAAAAAGATATCCAGAGCTGCCTAAAGAAACTTCTGATAGATTAGATTTTGAATTAGAGGTGATCTCAAATACAGGTTATCCAGGATATTTTCTTATTGTTCAAGACTTTATCTCAGCTGCCAGAAGTATGGATGTTTCTGTTGGTCCTGGAAGAGGTTCAGCTGCTGGATCTGCTGTTGCATATTGTTTAGGAATAACAAATTTGGATCCGATTAAATACAATTTACTTTTTGAGAGATTTCTTAATCCTGATAGAGTAAGCCTTCCTGATATTGACATAGATTTTGACGACGAAGGTCGTTCAAAAGTTATTGATTATGTAATTAAAAAATATGGTTCTAAGCAAGTTGCTCAGATTATAACATATGGAAAAATGGCTGCAAAATCATCTATAAGAGATACTGCAAGAGTCTTGGATTTACCGCTAGGAGATGCTGATCGAATTTCAAAATTAGTTCCTAATTTAAAATTAAGTCAAATTTTTGGAGGATCTGACAGCTATCTTAAAGAACAAGTTAGAGGAGGGGATGAATTCGCAAAAGTCAAAGAATTACAATCTTTATATAAAGGAGATGACCTAGCAGGAAGAACTTTACAGCAAGCAAAAATTCTAGAAGGTTCTCTGAGGAATACTGGAATTCATGCTTGTGGAGTAATTATAACTCCTGACGACATAACTAAATTTGTTCCTGTTGCTACTGCAAAAGACTCTGATTTAGTTGTAACTCAATTTGATAATTCTGTAGTTGAAGATGCAGGGTTATTAAAAATGGATTTTCTTGGATTGAAAACTTTAACCTTGATTAAAGACACCGTAAAGCTTGTTAAATATAAACACAATATTGATCTTAATCCTGATAAGTTTCCGCTAGATGATGAAAAAACATATTCTCTTTTTCAGCGTGGAGATACAGTGGGAATTTTTCAATATGAATCTGCGGGGATGAAAAAATATTTAAGAGACTTAAAGCCAACAGTATTTGCAGATTTAATAGCAATGAACGCTCTATATAGGCCTGGACCACTTGAGTACATTCCAAGTTTTGTTGCTAGAAAAAATGGAACCGAACAAATAAGTTTTGATCTTCCTGAAATGGCTGAGTATCTTGAAGAAACATACGGGATAACTGTTTACCAAGAGCAAGTTATGTTATTATCACAGAAGCTGGCTGGTTTTACTAAAGGTGAAGCAGATTTATTAAGAAAAGCAATGGGGAAAAAGATTTTCTCATTGTTAGAAAAATTAAAACCAAAATTTCTAGAAGGAGGAAAGGAAAGAAACCATCCTAAAGATATTTTAGAAAAAATATGGAAAGATTGGGAAGCTTTTGCTTCCTATGCATTTAATAAATCACATTCAACTTGCTATGCATGGATTGGTTTTCAAACAGCATATCTTAAGGCGCATTATCCAGCCGAATATATGGCAGCAGTACTATCTAATAATATGAATGACATTAAACAAGTTTCTTTTTTCATGGAAGAATGCAAACATATGGGGTTAGAAGTTTTAGGGCCTGATGTAAACGAATCTTTCTATAAGTTTACAGTAAATGATAATCAAGCAATACGTTTTGGCATGGGGGCGGTCAAAGGAGTTGGAAAAGGAGCGGTTGAAACTATAATTCAAAACCGGGAAAAAGGCAACTACGAATCAATTTTTGACATGTCTAAAAGAATAGACCTACGTGCTGCAAATAAAAAAACATTTGAAAATTTAGCATTAGCTGGAGGGTTTGATGGTTTTTCTCCTCATAGAGCACAATATTTTAATCCAGATGGAGACGGTGTAATGTTTTTTGAAAAAGCTATGCGGTTTGGAGCTAAATATCAGCAAAATCTAAACTCATCTCAGATTAATTTATTTGGAGATGAAGACAATTCTACTTATCAAGAATTAAGTATACCTGAATGTGATAAATGGGAGAAATTAGATTTACTTAAAAAAGAAAAAGAAGTCGTCGGAATATATATATCTGCTCATCCTTTGGATGAGCACTTAAGAGCTATAAATCTCTTTTCTTCTGCACCACTTAACATCCTAAATGATATAGATTCTTTAATAAATAAAGATCTATACTTTACTGGGATTATTAATGATTTTGACAAGCTTACTTCCAAGAATGGAAACGGATGGGGTAAATTTATTTTAGAAGATTTTGATGATCAACATGAATTTAGAATTTTCGGAGAAGAGTATCTAAAATTTGCTCACTTTATAGATTTTAATTCAATAGTTAGATTTAGGGTTTCAATAAGGGAAGGGTGGCGAAATAGAGAGACTGGAAAATTAGGACCTCCAAGAATGAAATTCTTACATTTTGAATTACTTGGTGAAACAATTAAAACTAACTCAAAAAAACTTATTATAAGCTCTAACCTTAAATCTTTAGACCAGGATAGTATCGATAATATTAAAAATATTTTCAATCGATATAAAGGTGAAAAACCAATTGGATTTGAGATATATCATCCAGAAGATAAAATAAAAATTACATTAAATAGTCGTAAACAAAAAGTAGATGTTTGTGATGACCTTTTAGATGAATTAGATTTAGCTTCACTAAAGTATAGAATAAAATGATTTACAATAAAAATACTATTATTAAAACAAATAAATATTGAGGTTATTCGAAATAATTTTAGCTAATTTTGTGGTAAATATATTGTTATGGCATTAGAAATTACAGATTCAACATTTGAAGAGTTAGTTTTAAAAGCAGATAAACCTGTTATGGTTGATTTCTGGGCAGAATGGTGTGGACCATGTAGAGTGGTTGGACCAATTATGGATGAGATAAGTACTGATTTTGAGGGTAAAGCAATAGTTGGAAAATTAGATGTAGATTCAAATCAAGAATTTGCTGCTAAATATGGAGTTAGAAACATTCCAACTGTTTTGGTCTTTAAAGACGGTGAAATAGTAGGAAGGCAAGTTGGTGTTGCTCCTAAAGCTACATATGCAGAGTCATTAAACGCGGCTATGTAAATTGTTTTAAGTACAAAATCAAGTGTATATTTTTGTTATATAGATTTGGGTAAGTCAAAATCCAGTGTATATTTGCAATCGCTAATCACGGTCTGGTAGTTCAGCTGGTTAGAATACCTGCCTGTCACGCAGGGGGTCGCGGGT
>NZ_CEXPNT010000007.1:0-99748 GCF_982709265.1 Candidatus Marivariicella framensis
GTGACCCTCAACAGTTTTCAAGACTGCCGCATTCGACCACTCTGCCATTTCTCCTTTGCGGTGGCAAATATACATTGTTTTTTAGGTAATAAAAAAAGTTTGTGCTTGGCTTTTATATACTAAGTATATTTACATCATGGAAGGAATTCAGGAAGTTTTAATATTGATTGTGTCTGGCTTTATTGCCGGCGTGATTAACACCTTAGCGGGTGGTGGATCTTTATTAACACTTCCAATATTAATTTTTTTAGGTCTGCCTCCAGGCGTTGCAAACGGAACAAATAGAATTGGAATTTTGATGCAATCAATTTCAGGAACATTGGGATATAAAAGTAAGGGCATAAGCACCTATCCATTTAATCTTTATTTAGGAATTTCAGCATCAATTGGTGCTATAATTGGAGCGCAGATTGCTATTGATATCCAGGGTGATTTGTTTAATAAAATTCTAGCAATAATTATTGTAGTAGTTGGGCTTTTGATAGTTTTTAAGCCTAAAAATAATATTAAAGTATTAGAAGAGAGACTGACAGGTAAATATTTATATATTAGCTGCTTAGGTTTCTTTTTTATTGGTATTTATGGCGGCTTTATTAATGCTGGAATTGGAATTGTTATTATGTTCTTTTTAACTAGGTATAATAGACTATCTCTTATTAAAACAAATGCTGCTAAAGTTGCTTTAGTTGGTGTTTATACTATTGGTGCTTTAGCTTTATTTGCTTATAATAATAAAGTTAATTGGTCAATGGGTTTATGGCTTTCTTTTGGAACAATATTTGGAGCTTGGTTTACAAGTAGATATTCTGTGAGAAAAGGGGAGAAGGTTATAAAATTCTCTTTATTATTTATGGTTGTAGCAATGGCAGTTAAACTATGGTTCTTTTAATAACCTACTTGGTCCGTTATCTCTAATCCATATCCAGTTAATCCAATTCTAGGTATTTGTTTTGAATTACTAACTATTCTCAACTTTGTAATATTTAAGTCATGTAATATCTGTGCTCCGATACCAAAATCTTTATAATCCATTCTTAAAGGAGGAACTTGATTTACTTTTCCATCATCTTGAATATCCTTTAATGAATTGATTCGAGATAACAGATCTTCACTTGATTCTTGATGATTAATAAAAAGTATAGCTCCTTTTTTTTCTTTATTAATTAAGGAAAATATACCATCCAGACTTTTATCAGAAGCTCCAGTAAGAACGCCTAAAATATCATCATGTATTCTTGATGAATTAATTCTTGTTAAGATTGGTTCTTTTGCCTCCCAATCTCCAATTGAAAGGGCTAAGTGAATCTGACTATTAGTGGTTTGTTGATACGCTCTTAATCTATATTTGCCATACCTGGTTTCTATTTCTGTATCAACCTTTTTTAAAATTAAACTATCATGTTCCATTCTGTATGCAACTAAGTTTTCTATAGATACAATTTTTAAGTCAAACTTTTTCGCAATTTCAACTAGCTCTGGAAGCCTTGCCATTGATCCATCGTCATTAATTATCTCAACTATAACTCCTGCTGGTTTTAAACCGGCCAACCTTGAAAAATCTATTGCAGCTTCAGTATGACCAGTTCTTCTTAAAACTCCTCCTTCTTTTGCAATTAACGGAAAAATATGTCCAGGTCTTGAAAGGTTATGAGGTTGAGTGTCGTTATCAACTAATGCTTTAATTGTTTTAGATCTGTCGTTAGCAGATATACCTGTGGTTACTCCATTTCCTTTTAAATCAACAGAAACTGTGAAAGCAGTCTCCAATGGATCGGTATTATTAGACACCATTTTATCTAAATTTAGATCATAACACCTGTTTTCATTTAATGGAGCGCAAACTAGTCCTCTTCCATGAGTTATCATGAAATTAACTAGCTCTGGAGTTACTTTTTCGGCAGCGCAGATAAAGTCACCTTCATTTTCTCTATTTTCATCATCAACGACAATTATAATTTTGCCTTTTTTTATATCTGATATAGCTTCAGAAATTGTATTTAATTCTATTTGTTTTTTCATCAATGTTTTTTACCCCCCATGTATTTAAAATAAAGTTTTTGAATTGGAATTAATAAAGGATCTAGATTTACAAGCCCTTTATCTGAAGATGCTCTTTTAGCTAATATAAAAGCAAATGGAGCCAATATTATAGTGGAAATCCACGATGCAAACATTGGTGTAATGCTATTGTCTTCTGCAGCGTTTTTGCTAAAAAGACCTATGTAGTGATAAATTAAAAATATTACAACAGATAAAACTAATGGTAAACCCAAACCTCCTTTCTTTATAATTGCACCAAGCGATGCTCCGATGATAAAAAGTAAGATTGAAGCAAATATTAAAGTATACTTATCATAAAGTGTTGTTTTATGAAGGTTTATTAGCTTTTGGAATAAGAAAAAATTACGTTTTTTGCTTTTTAGGTTATTAATAGTTCCAGATAAACGAGGGATTGTTGTTCTTATCACTTCAGCATATTTATATTTTTTATCAGCATTGATAAACTCTAAAACATTTGATCTTAAAAGATTAGATAAACCAGTACTGTCTTTTTCGATTACAGTAAGTTGAGAAAGACCATTTGTTTTATTGTAATTTTCACTAAATATATTTTTTTGTTCTTCCAAATCAATTTCCAAAGAATCAATGCTTACTTTTAATTGCTTTGCTTTTTGCATTCTATAGGTGGTCGTATAATCTTGAGCCTCTAGGTCTACATTATTAAATTGTGAAAGGTCAATATTCATGATATACTCTTCAAAGTGAACTTTTGTAAATGGGTACTTGATTTGATCAGTAAGCTTTTTTGGAACAACATCTTCATATCTATAACCATTATAGAGAACCATTTGAAGCATTGCATCTGTAGTTTCACTTCTTAACTCCCCTGATTCTGCTTTTATGACAACTCTATTTTTATTGTCTCTAGTTTTTTCATGTATAATAATATCTTCCATTAATTGATTATTATCACCATATTTTCTCATCACCTTTATTGTCATTTGACCTAAGTCATTAAAAACACCTTCTCTTATCGCTAATGCTGGCTTTAATTTTGAAATATTTTTTCTAAGATTATATGATTTTAATTCTCCATAGGGGATTATATGATTTGAAAAAAAATAGGTGCCAATACCTAAAAAAATATGAAAAAAGACTAATGCTAGCATAGCTCTTTGTAATGAAATCCCTGTAGATTTCATTGCTGCAAACTCATAATTTTCAGATAAAGTACCATAGGTCATCAAAGAAGCTAATAAAACAGAGAGAGGAAGGACCAGTGGTACTAGTTTGGGAGAATAGTAGATCAAAAATCTAAATATTGTTAAAAAATCCAAACCTTTTCCAGCTAGTTCATCTATGTATAGCCAAAATGCTTGAATTATAAAGATTAGCATACAAATAACAAAGACTGAAACTAATCTAGTAGTGTATAGTTTTAAAATATATAAATCAATTATTTTAATCATTAGTTTATATAAAATCCAGGATAATCAACGTCATTAAAAATAAAAAAGTCAGTAGATATGCTTTTATTGATAACGAAATTTTCAAGGGTAAGCGTTGTGGTTGTTCTTTGTTTACCAACTTCTATAAGTTTATAAATGTTTTTAGACTTTGTGTTTATTCCAAGAAGAATATAGGATACATCTTGACTTTCCTCAGTTGGGATTAATTTAACAAATTGAATCTTGTTGCCTCTAACAATCTGAAGTATGTCCCAATGAAAATCATATCCAGATTTATATATATCAATTAGTTCTGTAGGATTTAAAATAGCAGTATCTTCTTGATCGGGTTTTGAAATTAAAACTTCTTCGTTTTCAGGAATTATAGTGTATAAATCTTTACCATCGAACAGTTGAGTTATATCTGATGTAATTAATTTATATTTTTTAGCTGAAACAACAATACTACCACTGGTCTCTTGTTTTATGTTTTCTTGAGTATTTTCTAAAGCATACTTAAAATTAAACTGATAATTCTTGTAACTACTCATCTGAGTAGAAGTGTCATCTAAAAGTTTTTTAGCTTTTAATGAGGTTTGACTAAACAGGAAGTTAGATAGAACGAAAAGCAAACTAAATAATACTATTTTTTTAAATTTTCTCATTGTCCAAGTGATTGTTTAAATGATTTAAATCTGAAACCAAAACCTGTCTTGCTTTACTTCCTTCAAAGGGTCCAACAATCCCAGCGGCTTCCATTTGATCAATAATTCGTCCAGCTCTATTGTAACCCAATTTTAATTTTCTTTGTAATAGAGAGGCAGATCCTTGTTGAGCAATAACAATAACTTCAGCAGCATCTCTAAATAAGGCATCTCTATCTGAAGCATCGATATCTAATAAATTATTATTTTCTTCACTAATATACTCAGGAAGTATATATGCATCACTAAATCCAGTTTGAGAACCAATATAATCTGCTATTCGGTCAACCTCAGGTGTATCCACAAAAGCACATTGTATTCTTGATAGTTCGTTGCCTTGAGTATATAACATGTCTCCACGACCTATTAATTGATCTGCACCTCCACTATCTAAGATTGTTCTAGAGTCAATTTTCGATGTTACTCTAAATGCTATTCTAGCAGGAAAGTTTGCCTTAATAATTCCTGTAATTACATTTACAGAAGGTCTCTGTGTAGCAATTATTAAATGAATTCCGACGGCCCTTGCTAATTGAGCTAAACGAGCAATAGGAGTTTCTACTTCTTTTCCAGCAGTCATAATTAGATCAGCAAATTCGTCTACAACAAGAACTATATATGGTAGATATTTAAACCCATCATTTGGATTAAGCTTTCTGTTCTTGAATTTTTTGTTGTATTCGACTAAGTTTCTACATAATGCATTTTTTAAAAGCTCATATCTATTATCCATTTCAATACATAATGAATTTAGAGTATTTATAACTTTACTATTATCAGTTATTATGGGATCTTTACTATCAGGTAGTTTTGCTAGATAATGCCTTTCAATTTTATTATAAATTGTTAATTCAACTTTTTTTGGATCAACTAAAACAAATTTAACTTCAGCTGGATGTTTTTTGTATAAAAGTGAAGTTAAAACAGCATTTAAACCCACTGATTTTCCTTGACCTGTAGCTCCAGCCATAAGTAAATGAGGCATCTTTGAAAGATCAACAACAAAAGTTTCATTGCTTATTGTTTTACCTAAAGCAATTGGAAGTTCCATTTCTGCTTTTTGAAACTTAGTTGATGAAATAACTGATTTCATGGAGACAATGCTTGGATTTTGATTTGGAACTTCAATTCCTATAGTACCTTTTCCAGGAATAGGCGCAATTATTCTTATACCAAGAGCTGAAAGAGATAATGCAATATCATCCTCAAGGTTTTTAATTTTTGAAATTCTTATTCCAGCTTCTGGAACAATTTCATAAAGTGTTACTGTAGGTCCAATTGTAGCTTTAATTTGAGCAATACCAATTTTGTAATTTTTTAGAGTATTTACAATTTTTATTTTATTCTCCTCTAACTCTTCTTGGTTGATAGTTATTCCTGTATTTGGGTAATCTTTCAACAAGTCAATAGATGGGATTTTAAATTTACTCAATTCTAGGGTTGGATCAAACTCTCCGTGCTTTTCAACTAGTTTTTCGGATAATTTATCTTCTGAATCTTGATGAGTATCTTCTATTTCCATTTTTAATTCGTTATCATCATTCGAATTACCTACTACTTTATTATTGTCTTTTAGCTTTTCTTCAAATTTTTCATCTAATTCTTTAATTTTGGTGTTAGAGAAATTTGACTTTTCAATATTTAAATTAGATGCTTCACTTTGAATTAAATCATTTTCATCAATGTCAAGATCTTCCTTAGCTTTAGTATCAGGTTTTTTAAAATATTGATAGATTTTTTCAGGAGTAAAATTCCAATGAAAAACGATGATACATAAAAAATAGAAAAAGATTATAGAGCTGAAACCTAAGAAACCTGTGTAATCAGTGATAAGATTAGATAATTCATAACCAACAACCCCATCAATAACAGGAAATTCGTCATGAAAAAAGCTAAGAAAAAGTGAACCAAATAAAATATAGTTTAATCCCCAAGACCATTTAATAATTAAACTTTTTCGAGAAATATCAAAAAATAAGATAGAACCAGTAATGAAAAATAAATAACTAAAAATATATGAAGAAATACCAAAAAGATTAAAAATAAATAAATGCCCAAGCCATGCACCTATTTTACTTAAAATATTTTCAGTTTGTACGTCACGATCTTGAAATGATGTTAATGTTGATTGATCAACCTCCCAAGTTAATAGGTATGACGTAAAAGAGACGAAAAGAATTAAGCTTATTAAAACTAAAAAACTTCCTAAAATAATAGTTCTTTGTCTAATAGTTTCTTTGGAAGTTGGATTCTTTTTTTTACTTAAAGCCATTTGTTTTTTACAATATCAAAATATTAGTTACAAAAATACAAATTAGTAATGATTTGATTTATTTTCAATATTTATTTATGAACACTATTTTAAAGAACGTATTTTTATTTTTAATAGGGCATATAGAAGAGTCATGAATGGACTTATCCAATTAAAAATCGCATATATAAAATATTCACTTACTCCTACGTTGAGAACACTTGATTGGTATGCTCCACAAGTGTTCCATGGAATTAATGCAGATGTAACAGTCCCCGAATCCTCAAGTGTTCTACTTAGATTTTCTGGAGCAAGATTCCGATCTTTATATGCTTTTGAAAACATCTTTCCTGGAATTACAATTGCTAAATATTGGTCTGAGGCAGTTAAATTAATTGTTAAACATGTTGCAACTGTACTTGCGAATAATTGAAAAGTGTTTTTAGCCCAATTTAAAAGTGTATTTGTAATGGAAGAGAGTGCACCAATAGCCTCCATTACCCCTCCAAAAACCATTGCACATATTATAAGCCAGATAGTGTCTAACATTCCCTTCATCCCTCCTGATGAAAAAAGATCATATAAGAGTTTATTTTCAGTTTCTATTTGACTACTTACTGAAATCGCATTCAAGATTCCTTTATAAGCACTGGAAAAATTATAGGTTTTTTCGCCACTTAAAGCTAAAACAATATCAGGTTGAAAAATCAATGCAAAAATTGCTCCTAATATTGTACCGGCTAAAAGAGCTATAAGCGGTGGTGTTTTTCTTGAAATTAAAAAGATTACAAATGCTGGAACTATGAATAACCAATAATTAATATTAAATTTTAATTCTATTTGATTTAATAAAGTTAAAATATCAGCTGCTCCTTTTTGCTCTTGAAAAAAACCGAGCATTATAAATACTATTATTGTTATTATTATACTAGGAAAAGTAGTTAAGGTCATATATTTAATATGAGTAAATAAATCCCCTCCAGACATTGCTGGAGCTAAGTTTGTAGTGTCACTTAAAGGAGATAACTTATCTCCAAAATACGCGCCAGATATAACAGCACCTGCAATCATTCCCGGTGGTAAGCCTAATGCCTTACCAATTCCAATTAATGCAATCCCTACTGTTGCCGAAGTAGTCCAGCTGCTTCCTGTTGCAATAGATATTATGGCACATATTATTATACAAGAGGGAAGAAATATGGTAGGATGCAGAATTTTTAACCCATAATATATCATAGCTGGAATTACTCCACTTGCTAGCCAAGTTCCCGCTAATGCGCCTACAAAAAGTAAAATTAAAATTGCACCCGCTACTGATTGAAAATTATCTGCAACTTTAACTAGCATTTTCTTATAAGATACTTTGTAATAAAAACCAACAGTTGCAGCAATAGAAGCACCAATTAATAAAATAAATTGATTTGATCCTGAGAGTGCATCATCTCCAAAAACAAAAACATTATATGCTAGGAGCAGTATAAGCATTATCAATGGAATTAATGATGAGACAATAGGAAGTGATTTTACTTTATTCAAAACTTTTAATTTAAGATGATATCTATTTGTACAATGTTAAGAATTTTCTAACTAATTTTACATTATAATCAAACGGATAGTATGAAATCATATGATGTTACTGTAATTGGCTCAGGTCCTGGCGGATATGTTGCGGCCATAAGATGCTCTCAATTAGGACTCAAAACTGCTTTAATTGAAAAATATAAATCTTTAGGAGGCACTTGTTTAAACGTAGGATGCATTCCTTCAAAATCGCTACTTGATTCATCTCATCATTATGAGGAAGCTATTAAAAACTTTAATACTCACGGAATAGAAATTTCTGGAGAGATAAAGGTTAACCTTAAAAAAATGATTGCAAGAAAGCAATCTGTTGTTGATCAAACAACTAAGGGTATAAATTATTTAATGGATAAAAATAAAATTGATGTTTTTCATGGTATTGGTAGTTTTCAAGACTCAACTCATATTAAAATTGAATCTGATAAATCTGAAGTTATTGAATCTAAAAATACAATAATTGCTACAGGATCTAAACCAACCACTTTACCTTTTGCTAAAATTGATAAAGAAAGAATTATTACATCTACTGAGGCTCTTTCATTGAAAGAAATCCCCAAACATATGGTTGTAATAGGGGGAGGAGTTATAGGTCTTGAGCTAGGTCAAGTATATCGTCGAATCGGTTCTGAAGTTTCTGTTATAGAATATGCAGACCGTATTACACCAATCATGGATTCTAGTATATCCAGAGAGCTAACTAAGGTTTTAAAAAAACAAGGTATAAAGTTTTATTTTTCACATTCAGTAGTTCAAGTTGATCGTTTAAAAGAAGGAGTAATTGTAAAAGCATTAGATAAGAACAAATCTGAGATAACTTTCGAAGGTGATTACTGTCTTGTTTCTGTTGGAAGAAAGCCTTTTACTGATGGTTTAAATTCAGAAGCAGCTGGAGTGAAACTAAATGAAAAAGGAGAAGTTATTGTAAATGAAATGCTTCAGTCTAGTAATTCAAATATTTTTGCAATTGGAGACGTTGTTAGGGGAGCTATGTTGGCTCATAAAGCTGAAGAGGAAGGAGTTATGGTTGCAGAAATTATTGCTGGTCAAAAACCTCACATTGATTACAATCTTATTCCAAATGTGATATATACATGGCCAGAAGTTTCCTCAGTTGGAAAAACAGAAGAAATGTTAAAATCTGAAGGAATTGATTACAAAGTTGGTCAATTCCCAATGAGAGCTCTAGGAAGAGCAAGAGCTAGCATGGATACAGATGGTTTTGTTAAAATATTAGCTGATTCCGAAACTGATGAAGTTTTAGGAGTTCATATGGTAGGGGCTAGAGTCGCAGATCTTATTGCAGAAGCAGTAACAGCTATGGAGTTTAGAGCCTCGGCAGAAGATATTTCTAGAATGAGTCACTCTCATCCAACATATGCCGAAGCAGTAAAAGAAGCTGCTCTTGCTGCTACTGATAATCGCCCGCTACATATTTAGAACATTTTTTCAAACTTATGTTTTATTTTTTCTAAAGATAGGTTTCCAATACTTCCTGTATGTGAATGTTTTACTGATCTATTTGGTTTGAATTTTCCAGTTTTAATACTCTTTTTGTATTCAATATATACATCTCTAAATGGTTTACCTTTATTTACTTCAGCATATAAAGTATCCACACTAAATAGGGTGTCATATTTTTTTTGATTGGTAATTTTTTTAGAGATTTTAATTTGTGGTAAACTAAAAATTAAAATCTCTAAACATGATTTTAATTCTTCAATAGCATTAATTATAGGGCCTTTTGTTAATTGAAATTCTCTATGGTATCCACTTGGAAGATTGCTCATTAGAATAGACAATTGATAAGGAATTCCTTGAAGCATATTACACTTGCCTCGAATTAATTCAAATATATCGGGATTCTTTTTATGAGGCATTATACTCGATCCAGTAGTCAGGTTGTCAGGAAAAGAAATAAACTCATAATCTTGTCCCATGTATAAACATATATCCATTGATAATTTTGCAAGGGTACTTCCTAGTATACTTATAGCTATTGCAGTTGATTTTTCAACTTTTCCTCGACTCATTTGAGCAGCAGTAGAATTAAATTTAAGAGTTTTAAAGCCTAAAAGCTTTGTAGTTAATTCTCTGTTTATAGGAAAAGAACTTCCAAAACCTGCCGCACTCCCTAAAGGATTTTGATCTGATAAACAATACGCTGTATTTAAAAACTGAACATCATCAATTAGGCTTTCTGCATAAGCAGAAAACCACATTCCAAATGAAGTCGGCATAGCTGTTTGAAAATGTGTATAACCAGGCAGTAAATCTGCTTTATGTTTTTCAGATAAATTAATTAGCAAATCAAATAAATTTTTGGTTTCTAATTTTATTAATGAAATTTCATTCTTTAAGTATAAATGCATTGCAACTAAAACTTGATCATTTCTTGATCTAGCTGTGTGAATTTTTTTACCAATATTCCCTAATTTGTCAATCAAAATATATTCAATTTTTGAATGCATATCTTCAAATTTATTTTCAATAGTAAAGTTTCCATTTTGAGCTTGAATTTTAATTTCTAATAATACTTCACAGATCTTATTCGCTTCGTGTTCTGTTAAAATTCCTATTTCATATAACATTTTGGCATGAGCAATTGAAGCTTCACAATCATATTTAGCTAGTTTAAGATCATATTTACGATCATTTCCTACAGTAAATTGATCTACTTTTTCATTTATTTTTTTATTTTCTCCCCAGATTTTCATATTAATCCTTTTTATAAAATTTTTTTTAATAGCTGTATATAAATTTCAATTGCTTCATCAATTTCATTAATATATATATATTCATTGGCTGTATGGGATCTAGTCGATAAACCTGGACCCATTTTTAATGATGGACAACTTAATGCAGCTTGATCTGAAAGGGTAGTAGAGCCGTACGTAATTCTCTTAATACTAATTCCTGACTGAACCAATTCATGATTTATGTCTATAGATGAAGACCCTAACCCCAAAGATCTTGGAATTAACTTGCAGGGAGCTTCCTTCATTAGGATTTCTGAAACATCTTCATTAGTATATTTATCATTTACTCTAACGTCAATTACTAAATTTACTTTGGCTGGAATTACATTATGTTCTTTCCCAGAATGAATTTGTGTAATCGTAATTTTCACTGGACCTAATAAATTTGATTTTTTTTCAAATGAAAAATTTTCAAACCATTCTAATACTTTAGGTAATTTCATAATTGCACTATCATTGTTATAATGTGCCGCATGAGTTGCAGTACCGTTTATAACACCATCAAATACAATTAAACCTTTTTCTGCAATCGCTAAATTCATCTCGGTAGGTTCTCCAATAATTGCAAGATCAATTGAAGGTAGTTTAGGAATTAAACCTCTCAAGCTGTTGATCCCTGCAATTTCCTCTTCACCTGATGCTGCAATTACAAGGTTGTATTTTAATTTTTTTTGTTTATAATAAAAAGTGAATAATGCAATAAGAGAAACTAATGCACCACCTGCATCATTACTGCCTAAGCCATATATTTTTCCGTTTTCAATGTCAGCTTTGTATGGGTTTCTAGTATATGCAGTGTTTGGTTTTACAGTATCATGGTGAGAGTTTAAAAGAAGAGTAGGTTTGTTTGAATCGTAATATCTGTTTAATGCCCAAATATTATTTTTCGATCTGTTAAATATAATCTCGTTTTCAATGAACCACTTTTCAATTCTATTTGCAGTTTTGTCTTCTTCACCTGAAAAAGATTGAATGCTAATCAAGTCTTTTAATAATACTATTGCCTTTTCTGTCAATTCCTTTTTCATATTATAAAATTAGAGTTGTATGAGCTTCATTAACATTAATCATTTTTGGTGATCCAATTTTAACCATTTTTACTCCATTTTGGAGAGCATCAAAACAATTATCAATTTTTGGGATCATCCCTAAATTGACAATTCCCTTTGATTTAAGGTTATCATAAGTTTTGGGATTAATCAACTCAATTACACTTTGCTCGTCACTAATAGATCCTAGAACGCCATTTTTTTCAAAACAATACCATAAAGACACTTCAAAATAATTTGAAAGACTTTTTGCAATAGCTGATGCTATAGTATCTGCATTGGTATTTAAAAGCTGACCATTTTTATCATGTGATATTGCACAACATACAGGGGTTAGAGCATTTTCTAACAATAATAAAAACAAGTTTAAATTGATTTCCGTAATGTCTCCAACAAATCCATAATCAATATCTTTCACAGACCTTTTTACTGCTGAGATTGAATTACCGTCTGCCCCCGAGAGTCCAATAGCGTTACAATTCAATGCTTGTAGCTTTGCTACAATATTTTTGTTAATTTTCCCTCCATACATCATAGTGATGACGTCTAAATTATCTTCATTTGTGATTCTTCTTCCTTCGATCATTTGAACAGGAATATTTAGTTTATCGGCCATTTCTGTAGCTTTTTTACCCCCACCATGAATTAATATTTTGAATCCTTTTAGCGCAGTAAAATCTTGTAAAAAAGATTCTAATTTTGCAGAATTTTCAATTACATTACCTCCAATTTTGACAACAAAAAGTTTATCCATTTTCTAAAATTTCTTTTAAAACTGCTTGTGCAGCATAAATTCTATTTTCTGACTGTTTTATAACCAACGAATTAGGATTATCCAAAACACTATCTGCTACAACAACATTTCTTCTTACAGGAAGACAGTGCATGAATTTAGCATTATTGGTGAGTTTCATTTTTTTTGGGGTTATCATCCATTTGTCATCAGTTCTTAATATTTGACCATATTGCTCATAAGAACACCAGCTTTTTGCATATACAAAATCGGCTCCTTCAATAGCTTTATCTTGATTTGTATATATTTTCACCCCTTTTGTTATTTCTGGATTCAAAGCGTATCCTTCGGGATTAGCTATTATAAATTCAGCATCAATATTTTTCATCATCTTTGTAAAAGAGTTCCCCACTGCATGTGGAAGTGCTTTGGGATGAGGCGCCCAGGTTAAAACTATTTTAGGACGATGAGGTGTCCTATGTTCTGTTAGTGTAATAGCATCAGCAAGAGCTTGAAGTGGATGCGCCGTAGCACTTTCCATGTTAATAATTGGAATAGTTGCATACTTTGAAAAACTGTTTAATACAATTTCTGCTTCATCTTTTTCTTTGTTAGTCAGAGAGGCAAATGCCCTTATAGCCACCATATCAAAGTATTGCGAGACTACTCCAGCAGCTTCTTTAATATGTTCGGATCGTATTCCAGTCATTCTTGTCCCATTTTCAAATTCTAAAGCCCAAGCTTCATTACTAAAATTCATTATCATTGAATGAACCCCAAGACTGTTTGCAGCTTTTTGTGTACTTAACCTTGTTCTTAAACTAGGATTAAAAAATAACATTCCTAATGTTTTTCCTTTACCTAGGGCACTATATTTAGTAATGTTTTTTTTTAAGTCAATTGCTTGTGAAAGTGTTTCGTTAAAATTTGTTAGATCTTCTAGCTTGATAAAATTTTTCATAACAATTCTTTTAATGCTTTAAAAAATTTATCAAAATGAGTCTTTTGAATGGTTAAAGGCGGTAAAATCCTCAATAGGTTTTTATTACCACTTCCACCAGTAAATATTTTCTTATCATAAATTAATTTTTTTCTAAGGTCACTAACTTGAAAGTCAAACTCTAAACCTAACATCAACCCTCGACCTTTAATTCTAATTACTTGAGAAATGCTTTTCGCTTTTTTAACAAAATAATCTCCCATAATTTTAGCATTTTCTTGGAGTTTCTCTCTTTTAATAACATCTAAAACAGTTATTGAAGCTGAGCACGCAAGGTAATTTCCGCCAAATGTTGTTCCTAACATTCCATATTTAGCCTTTATATTTGGGTGAATAAGAACTCCTCCAACAGGAAAACCATTCCCCATTCCTTTTCCCATGCAAATAAAATGTGGTTCAATATTGTATTTTTGGAAGGCAAAGAATTTTCCAGATCTACCAAAACCAGACTGTACTTCGTCAGCAATTAAACAAGCTTCGTATTTCTTACACATTTTTTCTATTGATAAGATAAATTCTTCACTTGGCTCATCTAAGCCACCATAACCCTGAATTGATTCAAATAAAACTGCGCAAACATCACCTATTTTTAATTCATTTTCTAAAGCATAAATATCATTAAGTGAAATAAACGTTACTTTTTGTTGTTGGTCTAAAGGAGAATGAAAACTTCTAAAATCTGTTGCTGCAATAGCCGCACTTGTTCTTCCATGAAATGAATTTTTAAAGGCGATAACTCTTTTCTTTCCAGTATGCATTGAAGCAAGTTTTAATGCGTTTTCATTTGATTCAGCTCCTGAGTTACATATGAATAATCGATAATTATAACAACCCGATAAACTTTCAATTGAATTTGCCAGTTCTTTTTGTAGAGGGTTTATTACTGAGTTTGAATAAAACCCAATTTTATTTAATTGACTAGATATGTTTTTAATATAATCTGGATGAGAATGACCTATTGAAATAACAGCATGTCCTCCATAAAGATCAAGATATTCTTTTCCATCTTTATCATAAACAAATACATTTTTTGCTTTTGTAGGGTTAACATCATATAAAGGGTAAACATCAAATAGTTTCATATTATTGTTTTGAGATTTCATTAATCTTTTCAAAAGATGCCACTATGCCTTTAATGAGAGACGAACTCAAACCTTGATGTTCCATTTCATTTAGGCCTGTTATAGTACATCCTCTTGGAGTTGTCACTTTATCAATTTCTTTTTCTGGATGGGATCCAGTATCTATTAATAAAGTAGCGGCTCCTAGTGCAGTATACATTGACATTTTCATTGATTCATTTGCATCAAAACCTAATTGAACTCCACCTTGAGTAGTTGCTCTAATAAGTCGCATCCAGAAAGCAATTCCACTAGCACAAAGAACTGTAGCAGCTTGCATATGTTGCTCTTCAATTATAATTGAAGTTCCAAGAGCGTTAAATATTGCAGTAGCAATATCAATACGTTTCTTTCCGGTTTTATTACTACATAAACATGTCATTGACTTACCAACAGATATAGCAGTATTTGGCATTGATCTTATAATAGGATAGTTTGTGCTAACAATAGATTCAATTCGATTAATTTTGAAACCGGTTATAGTTGATATTATAACATGTTTTTCATTTAACAGATCTACAACTTCTTTAAGAATATTTTCAAACTGACTTGGTTGTACTGCGAAAATTAATATATCAGAGTTTGATACAGCTTCTCTATTATCATTAGTTACTGTTATATTTTGATTTTCATTCCATTTTTTCAAATCTTCACAATTTCTTTTAGTTAGATAAAGCTTAGTAATTATATCATTGATTATAAGCCCTTTGGCAATACTCAATCCTAGATTTCCTGTCCCTATAATGGCTATTTTCATTTTAATTCTATTTAATATATACTTGATTTTAGTTTCAAACCTAAATTTTCATTCCATCCCATCATTAAATTGAGGTTTTGTACAGCTTGACCTGAAGCACCTTTTATTAAATTATCAATTACAGAGGTAATTAATAAAAGATTTTCATGTTTATATAAATGAATAAAGCAGTTGTTAGAATTAACTACATTTTTTAAATCAATTTCATTTTCTGAGATATGTGTAAAGGGAGCATCTAAATAAAAATCATTATATAATTTTTCAGCTTCCTTAACCGTTCCTTTATATTCAAGATAGGCTGTTGAAAAAATTCCTCGGGTAAAATCACCCCTATGGGGAAGAAAAATAAGATTTGTCTCATTATTTTGAAGACTTGAAAGTGTTTCAGTAATTTCTCCCAAATGTTGATGAGCAAAAGGCTTGTACCACGAAAGATTATTATTCCTCCAACTAAAATGTTTTGTTGAAGAGAATTGGGCTCCAGCTCCAGTACTACCAGTAGTAGCATTGACATGAACCTTACTATTAAGTAGTCTGTGTTTTGCTAAAGGTAATAATGCTAACTGAATTACAGTTGCAAAGCACCCTGGATTAGATATAGCATTTGCAGCTTTAATATTTTCTTTTTTATATTCTGGTAGCCCATAAACAAATTTTCTTCCTTTAAACGTATTGTCTTGCTTTAAACGAAAATCATTACTTAAATCAATAATTATAGTAGAATCAGAAAAAATGTTATCCTCTAAAAATTTAAAAGATTTTCCATGCCCTAAACAAAGAAAAACTACCTCAACTTGTTCATTAATTTTATTTGTAAAACATAAGATAGTACTCCCTAATAAATCAGGGTGAGTATCACTTATAAGTTTGTTTTGCTTAGTCCTGCTATAAACAAATTCTAATTCTATTTTTGGATGATTGATTAATAATCGAATTAATTCTCCACCTGTATAACCAGATCCTCCAATAATTCCTGCTGTTTTCATTCTTTGTTATTTATGCTTTTATGAATTTTATGTGCGTTTGACGTTATTTTTATAAAACCTTTTGCATCAATTGCCGACCAGTTCTTATTCATTTCTCCATAGTCTCCAAATGACGTATTCATTAAATCATTTTTAGATTTAATACCTTCCAGTTCGAATCTATAAGGGTGAAGCTTTAAAAAAACTTTCCCATTAACAGTTTTTTGACTCTTTTGTAAAAAGGCTTCTATATCTCTCATAACTGGATCTAGATAGTTTCCTTCATGTAAAAGCATTCCATAAAAATTTGCTAATTGCTCTTTTTGAAATTGTTGCCATTTAGATAGGGTATGCTTTTCTAATAAATGATGAGCATTGATTATTATTAGAGGAGCTGCTGCTTCAAATCCAACACGCCCTTTAATACCTATAATAGTATCACCTACATGAATACCTCTTCCAATAGCAAAACCTTTAGCTATTTTTTGTAGCTTATTAATTAAAATAACAGAATCACCTTCTTTTCCATTTAATGCTACCACCTGTCCATTATTAAACTCAAGGGTTATTTTTTTTGATTCTGTCTCAACTAATTGACTTGGATAAGCCTTTTCAGGTAAGCCGTTAAGTGAAGTCAAAGTTTCGTTACCCCCAACACTAGTACCCCATAAACCTTGATTTATAGAATATTGAGCATTTTTCCATGAAATGTTAATTCCATTTAATTTCAAGTATTTAATTTCATCTTTTCTACATAATCTTTGATCTCTAATTGGAGTAATTATTTCTATATTAGGTGCTAATATTTGAAAAATTAAATCAAAACGTACTTGATCGTTTCCAGCGCCCGTACTTCCATGTGCAACATATTTAGCATCTATACTTTTAGCATAGTTAATTACTTCAATTGCTTGAATAATTCTTTCTGAACTAACAGATAACGGGTAAGTATTATTTTTTAAAACATTTCCAAATATTAAGTATTTTATAATTTTCTCATAAAATGAATTTAGAGCGTTAATTGATTCATAGTATTTTGCACCAAGTTTAATGGCTTTATTTTTTTGTTTCCTTATGTCATTTGTTGTGAAACCACCTGTGTTTATTGAAACTGCATGGACCTGGTAGCCTTCTTGAGAAAGCTTCATTATACAATAAGATGTATCAAGACCACCACTATAGGCAAGAACTAGTTTTTTCATTTTACTTTTTTTTATTGGACTCATATAGCATACCTGTGCAAAGACATAATTTTCTTTCGGTTCGATTAAGCACATCATAATTCTTACATGTCTGACATCCTTTCCAAAATTCAGGGTTTTTAGTTAGCTCAGAAAAATGAACGGGTTTATAGCCTAGTTCATAATTTATTTTCATAACAGCTTGACCTGTGGTTATTCCAAATAATTTTGCTATTGGAAATTTTTTTCTAGAAAGTTCAAAAATCTTTTTTTTAATTTTCCTAGCTAAACCTTTGCCTCTAAATTTTGGATCAACAATTAAACCAGAATGAGCTACATAATCACCATGATCCCATATTTCTATATAGCAAAACCCTGCAAATTCATTATTTATCGAAGCAATGACTGAATTTCCTTTTTCTATCTTTTCAGAAATATATGCAGGGGATCTTCTTGCTATACCGGTGCCTCTAACTTTTGCTGAAGCATCAATGCAAGCTGAAATTTTATTTGCATGATGTAGATGTGTCGGATTTGAAATTTCAATATCCATGATTAGAAAAAATAATAATTAATAAAAAAGTTGAAAATTTTTTAGGAACCGGACTCACCTAGATTCCATATATATGTAATGCCCTTAGGCGGGACGTTGAAAGTTAGGGCGTCCAGAGATAAATAATATGCGAGAAATTGATAAAAATTTCATGACGTCAAATATCATAATAATAATTTAATAAACTCAATTCCTATTTATTTTTATCATATTATTTATTTTTAGCTATTTAATTTAATTATGTTTAAAAAAATCTTTGATTTAGTATGTTTTTTCAACAAAACTTTCATTTATATAAGTTTTAATTACAATATTAAATTCATAAAACGTCTATTAATAGTTAATTTTGCTCTTAGATGAGTATAAAATCTTTAAAAATAGAAGACTTATATCCGCAGCTCAAGAATAAAAAATCTCTTTTAGCTGTAAGTGGAGGAGTTGACAGTATTGTTCTAACGCATTTATTTTCTAATTCAAAATTTAAGTTTTGTATTGCGCATTGTAATTACAATCTAAGAGGAAAGCATAGTGACAACGATGCTATTTTAGTTAAAAATTTAGCAAATAGTTTAGATGTTGATTTATTTCTTAAAAAAGTTGACACTATTGAATATTCTAAGAAAAACAAGTGTTCAATTCAAATGGCCGCTAGAGACATTAGGTATAATTGGTTTAATGATTTATTAATTGAGAATGACATTTCTTGCGTAATAACTGCACATCATCTAAATGATCAATTAGAAACATTTTTAATTAACATCAGCAGGGGTAGTGGTATAAACGGTTTGATTGGTATACCTGAAACAAATAAATTAATAAGACCACTATTGAATTACACCAAGGAAGAGCTCTTAGCATATGCTAATGAAAATAATCTTAAATGGAATGAAGATAAAAGTAATTTAAAGAATGATTATTTAAGAAACTCAATAAGGAATTTAGTTATTCCAGAATGGAAAAAGATCATACCTGATCTTGAAAAATATTTTCAAAAAACTATCAATCATATTGGTGATGCTAGCAAAGCATTAAATATTCAAATAGATGATTTTAAAAAAAATTTTTTTATAAATATTGAAACAGGTATTAAAATAGACCTTAAGGATATAAACAAGCTAAGTCCTAAAGAATTTTTTTTACATGCAATTTTTAAACAATACGGATTTATTCATCCATTGGAGTTGGAAAAATTGATTAACTCGTCTCCAGGCAAATTAATATCTTCTGACTCTCACGAATTGTTAAGAGATCGCGAATGTCTTATTTTAAGAAAAAAAATAGAACAAATTAAAATGTCTCATGAAATTAATTTAATTCCACAAAAGTTGAAATTTCCATTTAATATTGAAATAAGTCTAGAGCCACTTCATGATATAATTAATTCAATTGAAGTTGATCCTTCATTGCTAAACTCGATATTAGAAATTAAGAAGCCTTATGTTGGCGCATATTTTTATCCAACAGGAATGTCTGGTAGAAAAAAATTGAGTAAATATTTTAAAGATGAAAAATTTTCTTCATTTGAAAAAGAAAATCAATGGATTTTAACTTCTAATAATATGGTTGTATGGGTTATTGGAAAAAGAGCAGACAGAAGGTTTTTATCTAATATAAATTCAAATAAAAGGATGTATATTCGTATCGATTTATCATAGAAAAATGCAAAGATTACTTCTACTTTTTTTTGTAATATCATTAAATTTATTAAAATCTCAAGATGCAATAGAGCCTGTAAAATGGAACTTTAGTTATGAGGTGATAAGTGATTCGACCATAGCTTTAAAGTTTGAAGCCAAGATTGAGGATAATTGGCATATGTACTCCCAATTTATAGAAAACGAACCACCTCTTTCAACAATGTTTTTATTTGAAGAAGAGCCATATAGTTCAATACTAAAAGTTAGTGAAGGAGAAAGCATTATTTCATATGATCCTATTTTTGAAAAAGATTTAAAATATTTTGAAAAGAATGCTTTATTTGAACTCGAAATTCAAATTAATGATTCCATAGACTCAATATCAGGTACAGTTGAATATCAAGCATGTGATGATAAATTGTGCGTATTTAGGTCTGAACCATTTAGTTTCAGTCTCAAAAATAATGTTGTATCAAAAAGTGTTTCAATTGATGAAAAAAGTATATCCATAGCCAATTCTTTAAAATTAAATTTATCTGAATCGGAATATTTAACAAATAATAAAAATAATAATTCAAATAAAAGTAATTGGAAAATATTTATGTTAGGAATGTTAGGAGGAATTCTAGCCTTATTAACTCCTTGTGTGTTTCCAATGATTCCTCTTACAGTTTCATATTTTATTAAAAATGTAAAATCAAGATCAAAAGGGGTGAAAGATTCTTTTATATATTCATTTTTTATAATTCTTATATACGTTTTATTAAGTCTTCCATTTCATCTATTTGACTCTTTAGATCCTGAAATATTAAATGTAATTGCAACTAATGTTGTTGTTAATTTAATATTCTTTTTTGTGTTTATATTTTTTGCTTTTTCATTTTTCGGATTTTACGAACTTACTTTGCCTAATAAATGGTCTAATTTTTCTGATTCTGCATCTTCAAAATGGAAAGGTGTAATGGGTTTATTCTTCATGGCTTTAACATTGTCAATTGTTTCTTTTTCATGTACTGGACCAATATTAGGTTCTTTGTTAGCAGGATCGCTAACATCTGATGGTGGTGCAGCACAATTATCATTTGGTATGCTTGGTTTTGGGATAGCCTTGGCGTTGCCTTTTGGCTTGTTCTCTTTGTTTCCAAAAAGCTTAAAGCTTATTCCTAAATCTGGCACCTGGCTTAACACAACAAATATTGTTATTGGCTTTATTGAACTGGCTTTAGCTTTAAAGTTTTTATCAAATGCAGATTTAGTTTCTCATTGGGGAATATTAAAACGTGAAGTTTTTGTATCAATATGGGCATTAATATCTTTGCTAACAGCACTATATTTATTTGGAATATTTCATTTTCCACATGAGGTTAAACATAAAATAAAAATTTTTAGAAAATCAATTGGATTATTTTTTGTTTTCTTCACCATATACCTTGTTCAGGGTTTATTAGTAAAAGGAAATAACTTAAAGTTATTAAGTGGCTTTCCTCCTCCACTTTTTTATAGTATAAATGACTCAAATAACGAATGTCCTCTTAATTTAGATTGCAATAAAGATTTTTTTGATGGTCGAGTTATTGCTGAGAAGACAAATAAACCAATTCTAATTGACTTTACTGGTTGGGCTTGTGTCAATTGTAGAAGAATGGAAGAAAATGTTTGGTCTGACCCACAAGTATTTGAAATTTTAAATAATGAGATAGTATTAGTTTCGCTTTATGTAGATGATAGAAATGAATTGATAAAAGAAAATCAATTTAGTATAAAACGATTAAATGGAACATTGAAAAATATTAAAACTATTGGACAAAAGTGGTCAACTTTTCAATATTTAAATTTTAAAACAGCATCACAGCCATTTTATGTTTTAATAACCTCTGATGGAGAGCTGCTAAACGATCCTATTCAATATGCAGATAAAACTGTATTTAAAAATTGGTTGAATAAAGGATTGGAAAACTTTAATAAAAATCGACTTTAATAGGTTTTATATTTCGTCATCATCATTATTTTTCTGTCCCATATACATTAAATATCCTTTTAGAAACTTATCGATTGAACCATTCATTACAGCATCTACATCGTTAGTTTCAACCTTAGACCTGACATCTTTTATTAACTTATAGGGATGCATCACATAATTTCTTATTTGTGAACCCCATTCAATTTTCATTTTTGATGACTCTATTTCTTCTCTTGCAGACATTTTCTTTTGTAATTCAATTTCATATAATTGAGATTTGAGTAACTGCATTGCTTTTCCTTTATTTTCTAGCTGAGATCTTGTTTCTGAGTTTTCAATAACTATTCCTGATGGTTTGTGTCTTAATCTAACAGCTGTTTCAACTTTATTCACATTTTGCCCTCCAGCTCCACTTGAACGCATAGTTTCCCAGGTTATGTCTGAAGAATTTATAATTATTTCAATTGTATCGTCAACCAAGGGGTAGACATAAACAGAAGCAAAAGAAGTATGTCTTTTAGCGTTGCTGTCAAAAGGAGAAATTCTAACTAATCTATGAACTCCATTCTCACTTTTTAACCATCCAAAGGCGAATTCACCTTGCAATTCAATAGTTACTGTTTTAACTCCAGCTACATCTCCTGCCTGATGATTTAGTTCTTTTAATTTAAATCCATTTTTTTCCCCCCACATTAAATACATTCTCATTAACATTTCTGCCCAATCACAACTTTCCGTACCACCAGCTCCAGCAGTTATTTGAAGTATTGCAGAAAGATTATCTCCTTCATCAGACAACATGTTCTTAAACTCTAATTTCTCAAAAAGCTCTATGATTTCTTTGTATAAGTCATCCAGCTCATTCTGGCTAGCCTCTCCATCGCTTAAAAATTCTAATAAAATTTCTAATTCTTCCAATTTATCTCGAATTAGGTTATAATCTATAACCCATTTTTTTTGAGATTGAAGTTCACGCATAAATGATTCTGCATCTTCAGGATTATTCCAAAAATTTGGAGATAAAGTTTTTTCCTCTTTATTTGAAATTTCTATTTCCTTTGCAGGTATGTCAAAGATACCTCCTTAACGCGCCAAGGCGATCTATAAGCTCTTTAAATATTTCTGTAGTGAGCATGTTTTAAAAGTTGTTTAGCTAAAGTAATTTACTTTATTGGTATTATCGATCTAAGCTTAGCTTTTATTATACGATTAATAAAAATTTTTATTAATATAAAATGTAAACCTACATGTCTCTATTTTTATTAGTTTTATTTAAAATCAATATAAATGAAAAATAAAAAATTCCTATTGGGTTTATTGCTAATGTTTTTATCTGTAAATATTATCGCTCAACGCAAAGAAATAAGAAAAAATAAAGGCAAGTCTAGAGTTAAAACATCTAAATATGATTCAATGAAATCTTATTTAGGGTATTTTAATTTTTATTATGACAACACTAATGACCATATTTATTTAGAGGTTAAAGAATTGGAAAAGCAGTTTTTGTATGTAAATAGCTTAAGTGAAGGAATTGGAAGTAATGATATTGGTTTAGACAGAGGACAACTTGGGGGTAGGAGAGTAGTATACTTTAAAAAAGCAGGAAATAAGCTGTTATTAGTTGAACCAAATCAAAAATATCGTGCAAATTCAAACAATTATTTAGAAAAAAAATCAATTAAACAAGCATTTGCAAAATCAGTTATATGGAGTTTTCCGATTAAGGAATCTAATAAAAATGGATATGTAATTGATTTAAACGAGTTTTTGTTAAATGATACGCATGGAGTGTCGCAAAGATTAAAGTCTAGAAAGCAAGGTTCTTATTCTGTCAACAAGTCAAGATCCTCAATGGAACTTAAACGGACAAAGGCTTTTCCTAAAAATATTGAATTTGATATTCAACTAACTTTTACTGGTCAGCCTCAAGGCAGTTTGATAAAGACTGTAACTCCATCTGCTGATGCAGTATCAGTTAATCAACACCACTCTTTCATTGAATTACCTCCATTAGACTTTAAAATGAGACGCTTTGATCCAAGGAGTGGAGTAAATGCATTTAGGTTTTATGATTATGCAACTCCTGTAAACGAACCCACACTTCAAGAATATGTGGTTAGACATCGTTTAGAAAAGAAAAATCCTGAATTAAAAATCAGTGAACCAATTGAGCCAATAGTCTATTATCTTGACAATGGAACACCTGAGCCAGTTAGGTCAGCATTACTAGAGGGGGGTAGATGGTGGAATCAAGCTTTTGAGAATATAGGCTTTAAAAATGCATTTCAGGTAAAAATATTGCCAGATGATGCTGATCCTCTTGATGTTAGGTATAATGTTATTCAATGGATTCATCGCTCTACAAGAGGTTGGAGTTACGGAGCCAGTATAATTGATCCAAGAACTGGAGAGATTTTAAAAGGGCAAGTAAGTCTGGGTAGTTTAAGAATTAGACAGGATTTTATGATTGCTTTAGGTTTAACTGAATCACCATTTAAAATCAACAACAATAAGGATAAAAAAGCTTTAGAAATGGCTTTGGCAAGAATTCGACAATTATCAGCACATGAAATTGGACACACATTAGGGTTTGCTCATAATTTTGCTGCAAGTGCAAATAATAGATCTTCGGTTATGGATTATCCACATCCTACATTAAGCATTATTGAAGGAAAAATAAATTATGATAATGCCTACGCTATAGGAATAGGAGATTGGGATAAGGTTAGTGTTTCATATAATTATTCAGTTTTTTCTGATGAAATTGATGAAAACTTTGCACTTCAAAATATATTAGAAAAAAGCTATATAAATGGTCATAGATTTATTTCTGATTCTGATTCAAGACCAATTGGCGGTGCTCACCCAAAATCACATTTATGGGATAATGGAGCAATTGCGACCAATGAATTAGATAATTTATTAAAAATCAGAAAGATAGCCATGAATCAATTTTCTTTAGATCATATTAGATTTGGTGAAAATTATTCAGTTCTTGAAGATAGACTAGTTCCAATGTATTTTTTGCATAGGTATCAGTTACAGGCTGTTGTAAAGTTAATTGGTGGAATAAATTATGATTATGGTGTTAAAAGCAATATTAAATATGAAACATCACCTGTAAATACTAGTGATCAAAAACTCGCTTTGAAAAGTTTGTTGAATTCAATTTCCCCTTCGGAATTAACAATTCCAAAATCACTCCATTCAATATTAAGTCCAAGAACTTTTGGAAATTATCGAAATCGAGAGAGTTTTGGATCACAAACTGGAGTTGGGTTTGATTATTTAGGTGTTGCAAATTCATTAAGTGATGCTGTAATAGGTATGATTTTAAATCCTCAAAGAGTATCAAGGTTAATTCAGCAAGATGCTATTTATAAAGATCAGTTGACTTTTAATGATGTTATTTTACAATTAATCGAAGAAATATTTAAAACAAATACAACTGATTCTTATTTTCAATCAATTAAAGAGATTAATCAAGCCAATTTACTTAAACATCTTATGATTTTAAGTAATTCTAATAATGTTTACCCTCAGATTAGGGGTGAAATTTATAATGAGCTAGATGATTTATCTACATGGCTTAATAAAAATTCAGAGATTAGATTTTCTAAGTTTTATCAAAACCAAATAAGTCAATTTAAGTCCCAACCTGAACTTATTTCTCCCTTAAAAACTGAAAAAATACCGGATGGCTCGCCTATTGGTTCAATTGTATGTGATTTTTAATTATGAATGTAAATTTAATTAGCGACACTTTTACTATTCCTTCAAAAGAAATGTTAAACTCAATGATGGAGGCGAAAGTTGGTGATGATGTTTTTAAAGAAGATCCAACATTAAATAAGCTTGAAGAAAGGGTCGCTAAATTATTTGGTAAACAAGCGGGTTTGTTTTTTCCTTCTGGAACAATGTCTAATCAAGTAGCTATTAAAATCCATACTCAACCTGGTGATCAGTTAATTTGTGATCACTATTCTCACATATATCACTATGAGGGTGGAGGTGTCAGCTTCAATTCTGGCGTTTCTTGTCGATTAGTTGAAGGTAGTAGAGGGTTGTTAAATAAAGATCAAATTGAAGAAGTAATAAATCCTTCAGATTTTTATCATAGTCCTCCAACAACATTAGTAAGTCTTGAAAACACATCTAATAAAGGAGGGGGGGCATGCTATAACTTGGAAACACTTAGGTCAATTAGCTTATTGTGTAAAAAAAAAAATATATCAATTCATCTTGATGGTGCGAGAATATGGAATGCTATGATAGCGACAAACACAAACGCTATTGATTACGGAAAATTATTTGATACTATTTCTGTCTGTTTTAGTAAAGGTTTGGGTTGCCCAATTGGTTCAATGCTATTAGGAAGCACTGAAACTATAAAAAAAGCTATTAGGTTTCGAAAGGTTTTAGGTGGAGGTATGCGACAAGTAGGATATATTGCTGCTGCTGCAAACTATGCTCTAGATAATAATATTATTGATTTGGTAAAAGATCATGAAAAAGCAATAGAACTTGGAAGTGTTTTAAAAAATCTATCTTATGTTGATTTAGTTCAACCTATCGATACTAATATTATAATATTTTCTTTAAAAGCAGAATGTAATGAAAATGATTTTATTAAAATTTTAGAAAAAAATAATATAAGATTAATTCAGCTTGGAAAAGGAAAAATTAGAATGGTGACTCATAGAGACTACACTAACGAACAGCATCAATATACTATGAAAATACTATCTAATTTAAAATTTTAACTATGATAAGTTCTAAAATGTTTTATTATTCACTAATAGCATTTATTTTTGCTTCATCTTGTAATGAAAATGTTTTAATGAAAGAAAACTCGAAACTACCACCTCCAAAAGCTGAAAAAATTCCCTATCAACACAAAATACATGATGATATTAGAGTTGATAATTATTATTGGCTTAGAGAAAGAAATAACCCAGAAGTAATTGAATATTTAGAAAGGGAAAATGATTATTACAACAAATTGACAATACAATCAAAACCTATTCAAAAAGAATTATTTTTTGAAATGAAAGCTAGAATTAAAGAAGATGATAGTTCTGTTCCATATTTTTATAATGGATACTGGTATATAACCAGGTTTGAAATTGGAAAATCATATCCGATATACACCAGAAAGAAGGATTCTCTATCTGCTAATGAGGAGATATTAGTTGATGTGAATATAGAAGCAAAAGGTTATGAATACTTTAGTCTTGTTGGAATTAATATTAGTCCTGATAATTCAAAAATGTCATATGCAATTGATACTCAATCTAGAAGAAAATATACGCTTTATGTTAAAGATTTAATTACCAATGAAAATATTAAAACAAATATTAAAAACACAACTGGAGGTAGTGTATGGGCAAATGATAATAAACATTTATTTTACACAAAAAAGGACCCCAAAACCCTAAGGTCAAATGAAGTTTATAGGTGTAATATAGAATTTAAAGATGTCAATGAATTGATTTATACGGAAGCTGATAATACATTTGAGGTTGGGATTGGTAAATCTAAATCTAATGAATATATTTTTATATCATCTTATAGTACATTGACAAGCGAACACCAATATTTAAATGCAAATAACCCAACTGATAATTTTAAAAAAATACAAGAAAGAATAAGAGGACTTGAATATAGTGTCTCTCATTACAATAATTTTTTCTATATAATAACAAACCATAATAACTCCTATAACTTTAAACTTGTTAAAGCTCCTTTAAATAATACGGAAATTAAACATTGGACTACAATTATTGATCACAGAAAAGATGTATTGTTAGAGGATATAGAGTTATTTGAAAACTTTTGGGTTACTAGTGAAAGACACAATGGATTAAATCAATTAATAATTCATTCATGGGATGATGACCCAAGCTATTCTCTTCCAATTGAAGGAGAAACCTATAGTTTGTATAGTGTATATAATCCTCAATTTACTAGTTCTAAGTTAAGGTATTCTTATAGTTCTTTGTCTAATCCACCTTCAATAATGGAGTTCGATATGTACTCAAAGGAAAATGTTATTTTAAAAACTCAAAAGGTTCTAGATGATGATTTTAATTCAAATAATTATGTAGAAAAGAGAATTTGGGCTGAAGCCACTGATGGGGTCAGAATACCAATATCATTGATTTATCATAAAGAAACTAAACTTTCAAAAGACACACCTCTTCTTCAATATGCTTATGGATCATATGGAATAACCAGAGATCCATACTTTTCATCTACACGATTAAGCTTGTTGAATAGAGGTTTTATATATGCAATAGCTCATGTTAGAGGTGGAGAATACCTTGGACGTTCTTGGTATGAGGAGGGTAAACTATTCAAAAAGAAAAACACCTTTAGTGATTTTATATCATGTTCAAAATTCTTAATAGATCAAGGCTACACATCCTCCAAACATCTTTATGCTTATGGAGGTTCAGCTGGAGGTTTATTAATGGGTGTTGTTTTAAATGACTCACCTGAAATATATAATGGAGTAATTGCAGCAGTTCCTTTTGTTGATGTTATAACAACAATGTTGGATGAAACAATTCCTTTAACAACGGGAGAGTACGATGAATGGGGTAACCCTAAAGATAAAGATTATTATAATTATATGTTGTCATATTCACCATATGATCAAGTTAAGAATCATGCATACCCAAATATATTGGTTACCACAGGTTTACATGATTCACAGGTTCAATATTGGGAGCCAGCAAAATGGGTAGCAAAACTTCGAGATTATAAAACTGATTCAAATGTTATTTTTCTTCATACAAATATGAATACTGGTCATGGTGGTGCCTCAGGTAGGTTTGATTCACTAAAAGAAGTAGCAAAGGATTATGCTTTTTTATTACAATTAGAGGAGCAAGTAGATTGAGTTATTTTATTTAAATTTGTAAGCAATTATTAAAAATAATAGAAAATTACTCTGGTTTGATTTATAATAACGTACTTGAATTAATTGGAGGGACCCCTCTAATTAAATTAAATAGATTAGTTAAAGGTTTTTCTGGCAAATATTATGCTAAATGTGAAGCATTTAATCCAGGTCATTCTAATAAAGATAGAATTGCTCTACATATTATAAAGGAAGCTGAGGATAAAGGTCTTTTGAAACCAGATAGTACAATTGTTGAAACAACGTCAGGAAATACTGGATTTAGCCTTGCTATGGTTTCATTAGTAAGAGGTTACAAGTGCATATTAGCGGTTAGCTCAAAGTCTTCAAAGGACAAAATAAATATGTTAAAATCAATGGGAGCGAAAGTTTATGTTTGTCCAGCGAATGTTTTATCTGATGATCCTCGTTCATATTATCAGGTAGCTAAGAGGATAAGTAAAGAAACAAAAAACTCATTTTATGTTAATCAATATTTTAATGATCTTAACACAAGGGCTCACTATCTGTCAACAGGTCCAGAAATATGGAATCAAACAGAAGGAAAATTAACTCACTTAGTTGGTTGTTGCGGAACTGGAGGAACTTTAACTGGATCAGGAAAGTTTTTAAAAGAACAAAATACCAATATTAAAATAATTGGTGTTGACGCCTACGGCTCAGTATTAAAAAAATATCACGAAACAGGTGAATTTGATAAAAATGAAATCTACCCAAATAGAATTGAAGGTTTAGGTAAAAATTTAATTCCATCGGCTACTGATTTTTCTGTAATTGATAGCTTTATAAAAGTTACCGATGAAAAAAGTGCACATATGGCTAGAAAAATTGCTAAAAATGAAGGAATGTTTGTTGGATATACTTCTGGAGCTGCCATGCAGGCTGTAGCTCAACTTAATAATCAGGGGATGTTTGATGATAAAAGTAATGTAGTTGTTATTTTACCAGATCACGGCTCAAGATATATGAGTAAGATTTATAATGATGAATGGATGAATAATCAAGGATTTAACAAAAATGATGAAGAAATTGTTCATCAAATTGAATATATTTAGATATGAAAGATTTATTTGCTAGAATTCAACAAAATAAAGGTCCACTAGGTAAATGGGCAAAACATGCAGAGGGATATTTTGTTTTTCCCAAACTTGAAGGCCCAATTGGCAATCGAATGTCTTTTAACGGAAAAGAAGTTGTTACTTGGAGTATAAATGACTACTTGGGTCTAGCAAATCATCCAGAAATTAGAAAAGTTGATGCTGATGCTGCTTTAGAATATGGCTCTGCCTACCCGATGGGTGCGAGAATGATGTCTGGTCATACTGAATTGCATGAACAGCTTGAAGTTGAACTTGCAGATTTTGTTCAAAAGGAATCTGCCTACCTTTTAAATTTTGGTTATCAAGGTATTTTATCAACTATAGATAGTCTTGTTAGCAAAGATGATGTGATAGTTTATGATGTTGACTCACATGCATGTATCATTGATGGAGTAAGGCTTCATCATGGTAAAAGATATACATATCAACATAACGATATAGAAAGTTTAGAGAAAAACTTAATAAGAGCAACTAAAATAGCTGAACAAACTGGAGGAGGCATACTTGTAATTTCTGAAGGTGTTTTCGGCATGAGGGGTGAACAAGGAAAGTTAAAAGAAATAGCAGCCTTAAAAAATAAATATAATTTTCGTTTTTTAGTTGATGATGCTCATGGATTTGGAACTTTAGGCAAAAATGGAGCTGGAGCTGGTGTTGAACAAGGAGTTCAAGATGAAATAGATGTCTATTTTGCAACGTTTGCAAAATCAATGGCTTCAACTGGTGCATTCGTTGCAGCGGACAAAGAAATAATTGATTATTTAAAGTATAATATGCGTTCTCAAATGTTCGCAAAGTCTTTACAGATGGTTTTAGTTAAAGGAGCCCTAAAAAGATTAGATATGCTCAGAACCAGGCCGGAATTTAAAGACAAACTTTGGAGAAATGTAAATTCTTTACAAGATGGTTTAAAAGAGAGAGGTTTTGATATTGGATTAACGAAAAGTTGTGTTACTCCAGTATATTTAAAAGGAAGTATTCCTGAAGCTATGGTTTTAGTGAAAGATTTAAGAGAAAATTATTCAATATTTTGCTCTATTGTTGTGTATCCTGTAATTCCAAAAGGATTAATATTACTTAGACTAATCCCTACCGCGTCTCATAACTTAGAAGATGTTTCTATGACTCTTAATGCATTTTCGAAAATCAGAGAAAAGTTAGAAAAAGGAACCTATAAAAGATTATCTGAATCTATAGCCTTTTCTGTTAGTCATTAAGCATTACTGGCATTACAAGCATTGTAATCTCTTCTCCTGTATCATTTTTTTCGACGGGTGTAATTAGTCCAGCTCGGTTTGGAAGTGACATAGATAATTTAATAGATGACGAATTCAGATTATTTAGCATTTCAATAACAAACCTAGAATTAAATCCAATTTGCATATCTTCTCCTGTATACTCACAATCTAATCTTTCATCGGCCTTATTACTATAATCAAAATCTTCAGCAGAGATATTAAGTGAAGACCCAGCAATTTTTAACCTTATTTGATGAGTAGTTTTATTAGAAAAAATACTTACTCTTCTAACCGTATTTAAAAACAAAGCACGGTCAATTATTAAAACATTAGGATTTTCTTTAGGAATGACAGCCTCATAATTAGGATATTTTCCATCAATCAATCGACATGTGAGTGTTGATGATCCAAAAATAAATTGAGCATTGGTATCATTATATTCAATTTTAATATCATCTTCATTACCTAACATTATTCCTTTTAGTATCTGCAAGGGTTTTTTAGGCATTATAAATTCTGCACTTTTTTCGGTATTATAATCGGTTCTTGAATATTTAACCATTTTGTGAGCATCTGTAGCAATAAAATTTAAGCCTTCAGAACTAAATTGAAAAAAAACACCACTCATTACCGGGCGTAAGTCATCATTTCCTGAAGCAAACAAGGTTGAATTAATTGAGGTAGAAAGCACATCACCTTTAATAGTTGTAGAGCTAGGATCTTTGATGCATAAAGCTTTAGGAAATTCGTCACCTGGCACATAAGCAACTGCGTATTTACCATTGTTAGCACTAATTTCAATAGTGTTTGATTCCGTTTTAATAAAAGTTAGCGGTTGTTCCGCAAAAGTTTTTAAAGTATCAATTAATAACCTTGCAGGAATAGCTAATGAATATATATCTGTTGATTCAATATTTATACTAGTTGACATTGTTGTTTCAAGATCTGATGCAGATAAGGTCAAAGTTTCATTATTTACTTCAAACAAAAAATTATCAAGAATTGGAAGTGAATTTGTGGAATTTACAACACCACCAATAATTTGTAATTCTTTTAATAAGGCTACACTTGATACAATGAATTTCATTTAAATTAGGATTTAAATCAAAGATATTTTAAATGATCTTTAATCAAAAAAGAACTTATACACATTTGTTAACTAATACCTCTTTTGACGTTTAGCAACAATATAATTTAAGGTTATTAATGCCAATAAAGGAGTAATTAAAATCAGTACATATCCATAATAAGAACGATTGTTAACTTTGATTTGGTTAAATAAATTTATTTTAATTTTTTTTGATCTAACTTTTGTTATAAAATTTTGATCAATAAGGTAATGAACACTATTCATTAAAAATTTTTTGTTTGAATAAAAATTATTTGTCCATTTATCATAACCTAACTCAAGAGGGTTGTCGTTTTCTGTTTGATTTTCTCCAAATTGACCATCACTGATTAATATCAACTTACTAATGCCGTCATTTTTTTTGATTATATCTTTTATTGGAGAAATACGATTTTTAAAAAGTGACTGATAAACTCCTTCAGAAAGTACAGCAAATGGTTTTGATTTTAAATTAAATTTGTCAGGTTTTAAGGAGTTAATTGCAGAACTTAAATCAACAACAGATGGAATTGCTTGTAATTGAATGTAGTTTGAAGATGCAGCTAAATAATTATGGTTCATGGTGCTTGTTAACGTGTCAATTGGACTAACGAATCTAAACCATAAACTTCCAATGTTAGTTCTATTGATTATCGTATTTTTTGGTTTACTCATAGGATAGTATACCCATGGAAACGGAACATATTGAGTTTGATTGCCCTTTCCATTTGCTATAACTAAAGGAGCACAATACATGTCTTTAACTAACTCTGTGTTAATTCTCAAACCATAGTTAAAAAAATAATCATCTAATCCAATGTCATTTTTTTCTGCAACGGCTATACCATTGTTTTTAAATAATGAATCAATGTTAATTTTGATTCTATCTATTAACCATAATATATTTCCACCATTAATTTGATATTGATCCAGAATAAATTTTTCTTCTGAAGTAAATATTTCTTTTGGATTTGATATTATCAAAAGAGGATATGTTATTAAATTATCAAGTGTTTCTTTTGGATTATGTTTATATTTTTTAAAATCAAATACTGATACTTCATAATACATTTGAAGACTTTTTAACCAATCTGAAATTTTAAGTCTGGAGCTTGTGCCATGGGAAGTTATGAAAGCTAATTTTGTTTTGGAATTATTAGTTAATCTTTGAATTCCATTAATTATTTTATACTCTAGTTGTTCAATTCCATTAATTATTTTTTGTTCATCTGAATCTCCAAGGCTCGCTTCTATTAACGAAATCAAAACTGATTGATTACCGTCATTTAAAATAGCCCAAGGAAAAATAATTTTTTTCTCTATACTTTGATTTTTTGTATCAACTATATATTCAGGTTTCATTCCATAAGAAGCCATTTGACTTATTAAATCCTCAATAGATAAATCATCATTGAATGGATTAATGAAATTAACTTTAAAATTATTATTTATAGATTTGAATGAATTGAGAAGTTCATCTGTTTCTATTGATAATTTTCTGTATGAGCTTGGTAAGTCACCAGATAAAAAAACATCAATCCTTATCTCTTGTTTAATTTTTTTAACTAAGGAAACCGTGCTTGGAGTTAAAGTAAATCTATTATTATTTGTTAAATCAATTTTATAATCTAAAGTCTGAGAAATGAGCATAACAAAAACCCCAAAGAATAGATATAAATTAATTATGATCTTATTATTCATTTATTGATGTCTAGATTTATTAAGAAAAAACAAGGACACTCCCATTAGTAAAACATCTAAGCCAACAAAGTAGCCAATATCAATTATTGGCATAACTCCACTAATAAATTTGGAGTAATGTTCCTGACTTCCGATATTTAAAATAAGCTCATATAAAAAGTCTGAATTTGAAAGAACTGACAATTGATTAAATAAAAAATATTGAAGAAAACATATAAATGAGCTGGCTATAAAAACAGTTATCTGGTTTTTAAAAATTATTGAAATTGGAAGACACAAACTAATGAAATTTGACCCTAGAAGTAATAAACCAAAATAACTTCCAATAATGACCTGAAAATCAACTTGACTGTCTGGTGACGAAAATTGAAAGACATATATTATATTTATAATAGAAGGTGAAATAGAAAGAATAAATAAAAACAAACATCCAAAAAATTTAGACCATAAAATATTTATAAGCGAGATAGGTTTTGAAATTAAAAGGTCAATTGTGCCAGATTGAAATTCTTCGCTAAATGATCTCATTACAATGATCGGTATTAAAACAATTAACATCCATGGTGTTATGGTGAAAAATTCATTAAAATCTATGAAGCTTTTTTGAAAGAAATTGTAATCATTTTGAATAACTATAAAAAGAAGTGTGTTAAATGTCCAAAATATCCCAAGAATTATATATCCTATAGGAGTAATAAAAAAATACTTTATTTCTTTAAAAAACAATACTAACATGTTTAATTAAATATAATTGTTACTGCGTCTCTGTAATTTAGTCCGAATAAGCTACTTGCACTCCCAACTGTTGAAGGATTGCTTTTGTAAATGGCTAATTCTAAATGACCTGCAGTATTAAATAAAGCAATCTTTTTTCCGTCTTCTTCTCTTTTAGCTTTATCTATATTAAAATCTATTGCCTCACTATAATTATTAAATATTTTTTCAAACTTTATTGTTCTTGCATTTATAACAAAACTTCTTGACTTACCAATATCCTTAAATATAGTTTCTGTTATATTAGTAATTACATTTCCATAGTTATCAATATAAATAACACTTCCTAAAATTTTATTTTTTAAATTATTTATTACTGGGTTTACATTTGTTAATTCTAGAATAGAATTAATTTTTTTGCCAATAACCTCCAATTCACCTTTTCTTGAAATATGACCTGCTATTTTAACAAAAACATCTAAAATAGGAAAACTTGTAACAATATTTTTATGGATGTTTATTGAGACTATAATATCTGCTTTTTTATTATTTATTATTAATGAGAAAATACCATTATCAGCACCTATAAAATAATGTCCATCAAACATCATTACCAAATGTTTATTTTCTGGAGTTAATTCTGAATCTACTCCAATAAGATGAATTGTTCCTTTGGGAAAAGATTTATACGCGTTTTTTAAAATATATGCAGCTTCAGTAACATTATAAGGGCTGATTTCGTGACTTATATCAAATATATTTATATTATTAAGTTCAGAAAATAAGGCAGCTTTAGTAGCAGAAACAAAATAATCTTTAGTTCCAAAATCTGTAGTTAAAGTAACAATGCTCATACTATAATTTAATATCAATTTTCAATCAAAAGATGTACATTTGAAAATAATCAACAATGTAACAAAAAAATAATTTTTTATAACTCTTCTTTGTATTGAATGAACTTGAAATTATATTATCTGATATAAATCCACAAGAATTTTTTGGAAATCAAAATAGTAATTTAGAATTATTGAAGTCATATTATCCTAAACTTAAGATAATAGCAAGAGGAAATAAAATTAAAGCTTTTGGTGAAGCAGTTGTCCTTGAGGAATTTGAAAAAAGAGTTGATATGCTTTCAGTTAGATTTGCCAATGAAAACTATTTAGATGTTGATGAAATTGAAAGACTTTTAATGACAGACAGTGATGAGCTTTTGAAATTTAAAAATAATGAGTCCTTTATAATTCATGATGTTAGAGGCAAAGTAATAAAAGCTAAAACTGTTAATCAGTTAAAGTTAGTGAATTTGATAACTCAAAATGATATGGTTTTTGCAATTGGACCTGCAGGTACAGGAAAAACATATACCGGTATTGCGATGGCAGTTAAGGCTTTAAAAGAAAAAAAAGTTAAGCGAATTATTTTAACGAGACCTGCTGTAGAAGCTGGAGAAAACCTTGGTTTTTTACCTGGAGATTTAAAAGAAAAATTAGATCCATATATGCAACCACTCTATGATGCATTGAAGGATATGATTCCTGCAGATAAACTTAAATCATATATCGAAAAGGAAATAATTCAAATTGCACCATTAGCATTTATGAGAGGACGAACTCTAGACAATGCCTTTGTAATACTTGATGAAGCACAAAACACTTCACATTCTCAAATGAAAATGTTTTTAACTAGAATGGGGTCAAATGCAAAATTTATGATAACTGGTGATCCTGGTCAAATTGATTTACCAAAGAAAATTATTTCAGGATTAAAAGAAGCATTAATAATTTTAAAAAAAATCTCTGGAATTGGAATGGTTTTTTTAGATGACAGTGATGTTATTCGTCACAAAATTGTTAAAAGAGTTATTAATGCCTATAAAAATATAGAAGATCAAAATTAATCTATGAATAAAACTATTACAAAAACAAAATTTAATTTTAAAAACCAACAATCTAAGTATACTGGTAAAGTCAGAGAAGTATATAAGCTTGATAACGAAAAGCTAATAATGATAGTAACAGATCGAATTTCAGCATTTGATGTAGTTCTTTCAAAAGGAATCCCATTTAAAGGACAGATTCTCAATCAAATTGCTACTAGAATGATGGATAAAACAAAAGATATTGTACCAAATTGGATTACTGAAACTCCAGACCCTAACGTTGCAATTGGTTTAAACTGTGTTCCATATAAAGTAGAAATGGTTATTAGGGGATATTTAGCTGGACATTCTGCAAGAGAATATTCAAAGGGTAAAAGGAAATTATGTGGAGTTAATCTTCCTGAAGGTTTAAAGGAAAATGATAAGCTTCCCAAACCAATTATAACTCCAGCAACAAAGGCTGACAAGGACCATGATGAAGATATTTCAAGAGAAGAAATTATTAACAAGAACATAGTTTCTTTAGATGACTATCTTTTGATTGAAAAGTACACATACGAATTATTTCAAAGAGGCAGTGAATTAGCATCAAAACAAAATTTAATTTTAGTTGATACGAAGTATGAATTTGGAAAAACAAAAGATGGAAAAATTATTTTAATTGATGAAATTCATACTCCAGATTCTTCAAGATATTTTTACAAAAAAGGTTATGACCAAAGGCAATTAAAATCTGAACCACAGAAGCAACTTTCAAAAGAGTTTGTGCGTAAATGGTTGATTTCAAATGATTTCCAAGGTTTAGATGGGCAAATAGTTCCTGAAATGAGTGATCAGTATGTAAATGAAGTTTCTGAAAGATATATTGAATTGTATGAAAAAATAATGGGAGAAAAATTTCGAAAAGCTGATACAAAAAATATTGATGAGCGTATTAGAAAAAACATTTCTAATTATTTATGATAACCTATAATACTATTTATCGATTCATGAGGCTTCATCCACTTTGCTGATTTATATTTTTTAAACCATGTAAGTTGCCTTTTGGCGTATCTCCGGGAATTTTTTTTAATTTCCTCTATCACATTCTTTTTTTTACATTCCCCGTTCCAATAAGGTAACCATTCTTTATATCCAACTGTTTGAAGAGCTCTCAAATGTTTCATTTTATTAAGATATTTAGCTTCAATTTCTAATCCATTTTCTATCATTTGATCAACTCTGAAATTAATTTTATTATAAAGCTTGTCTCTATCCTCATTAATAACATAAATGTGTTCTTTAAAATTTCTTTTTTGATTAATTCTACCTAAAAAACTGGAATAAGGAGTTTTAGATTCAATAGATACAGATAAAGCTCTAATTATTCTTCTATGATTATTTAAATCAACCTTGTTGTAGTATTCAAAATCTATCTTTTTTAATAAGTTTTGAATATGAGTTAACCCTTTATTTATATATATATTATTAACTTCATCAAGAGTATGCTTTGATATGTTTGGTAGTGAGTCTAGTCCGAAAAGAATTGAATGTGCATATAAGCCAGAGCCTCCTACTAAAATTAAATTTTTAGTTTTTTTAAATAGATTGTTTATGATATTTATTGCTTCTTTTTCATATTCTCCAGCAGATAAGTGATCTAACACACTTCTATCCTGAATAAAATGATGATTGATTTTATTTAATTCATCTTTTGATGGAGGAGCAGTTCCAATTTTCAATTCTTTATAAAATTGTCTAGAATCACATGAAATAATTTCAGTTGAAAAATGCTTAGCAATTTCTATTGCAATTAAAGATTTACCTACAGCTGTTGGACCTCCAATGTAAATAAGATTTTTATCACACATCATTTAAGTTTTTACCACAGTGATAGCAAAAAATAGAGTCATCAGGATGGTCACTAGTCATACAATGTAAACATGCTTGAGTATTAAGGTCTATTTTTTTATTCTGATCAGTTAGTTCAACAGTTACAATTCCAGTTGGAACAGCAATTATTCCATATCCCATTATCATAATTACAGATGCAATAAATTGACCTATTGATGTCATTGGGGCAATATCTCCATAACCAACGGTTGTAAGAGTTACTATACACCAGTAAATACTCTTTGGAATACTTGTAAAGCCACTTTCATCGCTTTCAACCAGATACATTAATGTTCCAAAAATTATACAGATAACTAAAACACTAAAAATAAAAACTCCGATTTTTGCTCTACTTGATATTAATGCTTTCATTAATATATTTGACTCCCCGACATATCTAGTCATTTTTAATATTCTAAAAACTCTTAAAAGTCTTAGCGCTCTTAGTGCAACAAGAGATTGAGTTCCAACTAAAAAAAGTGATAAATATTTTGGTAGTGTGGATAATAAATCAATAATACCATAAAAACTAAACACATACTTTATTGGTTTGTGAACAGCAATAAGTCTTATTATATACTCAATTGTGAAAATAGCTGTAATTACCCATTCAGAAATATTCAAAAAATAACTGTAGCGGTTATAAAAGCTATCAATACTTTCAAGAGCAACAAGAACAACACTTAGAATGATGATAATTAATAAAACTAAATCAAATAGCTTTCCGGAAGGAGTATCTGCTTCATATATAACCTCGTGTAGTCTATGTCTCCAATTGTTAGATTTTTTTATCATTATTATAAAATTACAAAATAAACATTCACAGTTAAAAGTTACAATTGAATTATTTCTTTAAACTTTTTTAGCGTCATATAATTATATACTATTGAGAAAACATCTTGATTATGATCTATTTTAACAAGTCTATTTCTAATTCTATCCAAAGATTTGATTTGATTATTTAGTTCATAATATCCAAAACCTTTAATTAAATAATTTTCAATTAAAACAAAACTTTTTTCATTAATACTTCTTCCTTTGTCAATCATTATAAATGTAGGAAAAGTAAATTTTAAATTCTTAAAAAGATTTTTCATTCTTTTATTGTATGACTTTGAACCTTCTTTAGAACAACAAGCTCCTTTACATAATTTAATATCATATTGATTACATACACTCTTATTATTTGACAAAGAGGTTAGGTTTTGGCATAGGTTATAATCATTTATCCATAGATTTAATTTATTCAATGCATTAATTTTATTATTGAAAACAAATAAATATTGTTGTTTGTTTTTTATTTGTTCAACTTTTAAATTATCATAACCATTTGTGTCCTTAATCAATCTAATACCTATGGGAAACAATTGATATTTATATATCAAATTTAATTTAGGTTGATTTTCTTTTATTTCTTGCTGTTCCTTTAGTAAAGCCAGTAATTCATTTCCAGTTTGATCATAACTAATTTTATCAATTTGATTTTGAATTTTAATTGCTTTTGATCCTAAAGAAGTTAAATGTGTATTTACTCTTTTTTTTAAATTCTTGCTTTTTCCAATATAAATTATAGAATCTTTATCGTATATGTAATAAACTCCTATTTCACTTGGTATTTGATCAATAATCTTTATGTATTTAGATTTAATATTTGGTTGGTGAAGTCCTTTAATATAGCTGTTTAAAATAATCTTCTTTTTGTCCTTTTGAATTAACAACTCAAATAGTTTTACTGTAGCAAGAGCGTCTCCTTGAGCTCTGTGTCGATCGCTAATTGGTATTCCCAGGTTTCTTACTAATCTTCCTAGCTTATATGATTCTAATCCTGGAATCAGTTCTTTCGACAATTGAACAGTACACAATGATTTTCTTTTAAAATCATAACCCAAGCGTTTAAACTCTGTTCTTAGTATTCTGTAATCAAATTCTGCATTATGAGCAACTAGTATACAACCATCAGTAATTTCAATTATTCTCTTAGCTATTTCAAAGAATTTAGGTGAATTTTTTAGCATTTTATCTGTAATTCCAGTTAAACCTACTACAAAGGGTTGAATAGGTCTATCAGGTTTAACAAGTGAAATAAATTGATCAATGACTTGATTCTGATCAAATCTATATATTGCTATTTCCGTAATAGCCTCCTCGTTAAATTTACCACCAGTAGTTTCAATATCGACGATTGCGTACATTTCTAATTTCTTTCCCCAAAAATTTTGCTTCCTACCCTAATCATTGTGGAACCGATAATAATTGCACTTTTATAATCTCCACTCATACCCATTGATAAAACATCAAACTTCTTATTGTTTAGTTTTAATACATCAAATTTTGATTTTAACGACTTAAACTCAGACTCAATCAATGAACTGTCATTTGTAAAAGTTGCCATACCCATCAAACCTTTAATCTGTATATTTTCTAATGATTGTAATTTTTTAAAGACTAAATCTAATTCGATAACATTAAATCCTTGCTTGGTCTCTTCTTTTGCAATATGAACCTGAAGTAAACAGTTGATTGTTCTATCATTTTTTTTGGCTTGTTTATTAATTTCAATGAGTAGCTTTAGACTATCTACTCCGTGAATTAACGAAACAAATGGAGCCATATATTTAACTTTATTTCTTTGAACATGACCAATCATATGCCATTCGATATCTTTAGGTAATGTTTCCCATTTCAACACCATTTCTTGGACTTTATTCTCTCCAAAAACTCTATGACCAGAATTATAAGCTTCCATTATTAATTTATTTGATTTTGTTTTAGATACAGCAACTAAAACAACAGATTCTGGTATTCTTGATTTAATTAAACTTAAGTTTTCTTTAATTTTCATATGTAGGTTTGTAAACAATTACACTAATTCAGATATGGTTAAACCTGTAAGCATCTTTGGCTCTAAAAATGTTGATTTTTGAGGAAAAATTTCTTGTTTATTTATTGAATCAATTATTTGATTGAAAGTTAGGGTTGGAAAATTAAAAACTATACCATTTGAATAATTATATTTTTTATTTCCTACTGTGTAATAACGTTTAATCTTATCACCAGATTTGATAATCCATTTTTCAAGGTTAATGATTGATAAATTTTTCAGATCAGATTTATTAAAGACGTAATATTCATTCTTATACATTGCCCAAAATAGTTGATTATCAGGCTTGAATGCAGTTTTTTTTAGATTACAGATTGAATTAATAAGGTGTCTTGAAGGATCTATAACGTGCCATGTGAATTTATCAGATTTAACATCTTTAATATCAGTTAAAAAGGTTAATAGTTGATGCTCTTTTTGATACTCTTTAGAGAATGACTTAAAAGATGAAGTTCTATGGTGTCCATCCACAATATAAAATTTAGAAAATTTATTTATTGAGTCATTTAACTCGAAATATCTAATTGAATAATTAATATTTTTATAATTAAAATCTATAATAGGTTTATTTAGAATTGATGATTTAATTAAACTATTAATTTCTTTTGAAAAACTTGTTCCAAACACAACAGGTTCAGCTTGAATTTTTACTATATCTAGATAGTTTTGTAATTTTTTCACTTTTTTCTTAAAAACTTTTTCATGTGGAATAACTAATTCTTTATTTAGTGTTTTAGAACTAACACCACATATTATACCTCTATAAAAGGAATTATTTGTTTGAATATCTAACAACAAGAATTTATTTAAATGACAATTATAATTTAAACACGCTAAGTTCCAACTGGATCGAATTTCAGAAAGATTATCTTTTTTTATAATATTAAAAAAATTTTCAGGTTTTAACTTACTTTGATTGTGACTATGAGAATCTATGTCTCTTGAATCAAATACCTGGTTTTCAGGAAATTTTGGTAATAATATATTGAGTTTATTTATTTTGAACATTATGTTTAATATGAATCCATAATTTTTTGGGCAGTATTTAGTGCTAAACACCCATCATTTAAATCTACTATTGGCTTTTGTTTATTATTTATTGAGTTAGCAAAAGACTCTAATTCATTAAGAATAGCATTTGATTGTTCAATCTCTGGCTTTTCAAAATACAGTTGTCTTTTAACTCCTTCAGCATTTTCAAGAATCATTGCCAAATCATCAGTTTTATATTGAGCATCCTTCATTTTAACAATTTCAGTCTGTTTCTTTAAAAAATCTATTGAGATATAAGCATCCTTTTGAAAAAATCTACTTTTTCTCATATTTTTCATAGAAATTCTGCTTGCTGTTAAGTTAGCAAAACATCCATTTTCAAATTCAATTCTTGCATTTGCAATATCAGGTGTGTTACTAATAACTTTTACTCCTGAAGCATTGATTGATTTTATTGGAGATCTTACTAAACTTAGAATTATATCAATATCATGTATCATTAAATCTAATACTACAGGAACATCAGTTCCTCTTGGATTAAACTCAGCAAGTCTGTGAGTTTCTATAAACATAGGTTTAGTAATATGCGATTTAGCAGCGATGAAAGCAGGATTAAACCTCTCAACATGTCCAACTTGTCCATACAAACCATTTAACTTAGAAAGATTAATTAGTTCTTTAGCTTCCTTTACAGATTTCGTAATTGGTTTTTCAATAAATACATGACAATTATTTGACAAAGCTAATATTGCAATTTTATGATGAAATGGAGTAGGAGTGACTATATCTATAACATCACACTTAGATATTAAATTTTCAGCAGATTCAAAAAATTTATAATCAAAATTTTCAGAAACTTTTTTTGCATTAGACAAGTTTGAATCATAAAAACCAATAAGATTATATTGTTTTGATTGACTTAAAAGTTTTAAATGAATTTTACCTAGATGACCTGCTCCAAAAACTCCAATGTTTAGCATTTTTATTTTTTTTTAAAAATACAACTCTTCTTGAATTATTTCGCACTGTCTTAATTACTTTTGTTAAGTATGTTAGATAATAGTAAAAATCAAGGTTTAAGAAATCAATTAGTTGAATTACTTAAAACAAAAGGGATTAAAGACTTAAACGTACTTAAAGCGATTAGTGATATTCCAAGGCAATGGTTTATGGAATCTGGTCTTGATGGTTTTGCATATGAAGATAAAGCTTATCCAATAGGTGAGGAGCAAACCATTTCTCAGCCATATACTGTTGCTTATCAAACAGAATTATTAAAGATTAAAAAAGGTGACAAGGTCTTAGAGATTGGAACTGGTTCAGGTTATCAAACATGTGTCTTGATTGAATTAGGATGTAAAGTGTTCAGTGTTGAAAGACAAAGAGTGTTATTTAAAAAATCTAATTTATTATTTAGAAAACTAAAATGGAAGCCGAAAAAATTAGTCTTTGGAGACGGATATAAAGGTTTAAAAGAAAATGCACCATACGCAGGAATAATAGTAACTGCTGGTGCTTCCTCAGTCCCTCATGACCTTCTTGATCAATTATGCTTAGGTGGACACTTAGTAATACCAGTTGGAAAAGAAGAACAGATTATGACTAGATATACCCGTGTTTCTAAGAGTAAATTTAATAAAGAGACTTTTGGAAGTTTTAGGTTTGTTCCTCTTTTAAAAAACAAAAATTAAATATTTATGTATAAATATTTAATAGAAGTTGCAATTTCTATATTAGTTTTATTGTAATAAAACATTTCTTCGTCTGAGCCATCGTAGAATTTAGGATCATCAAATGGCATTGAGATATTTTTTGATGCCCCTGCCACAAAAGGACAATTTTTATCTGCACTAGAACAATTCATTATTGCAATAAAATCTGATTTTGGATTTAAATCGCAGTTAAACAATTTTGAGTAAACAGCAACTTTTTTCTTTGATTCTCCAAAATCAATTGAGTAGGTAGGATTTGGTTTTTTATTATTTTTTAAAACATTAAAACCCGTTTTACTTAATGAAGTTAAAACACCATCATATACTTCAGTAATTTCAGTTCCACCAGAAAATGAAGAAATATTTTTATAATCATAATAATAAGCTAATGTTTCACTCCAAATTTGAGAAAACTGACTTCTTCTTGAATTATGTGTACATATAAAATTCAATTGTACTGATATAGATTTATTCAAGTTAATTCTTACTTCCCGAATTAGAAGATCTAATATTTTTAATCTAGAGGTAGAAATTTTTGAAGTATTTAATTTTAAAATAAAATTTAAAATCTTATTATTTATCATTTTTTAAATGATTTTTTAATTCTTTCAAGCTTTCTTTTATTATCTCTGTCTTTTATATTTTCTCGTTTATCATAAAGTTTTTTACCTCTTGCCAAAGCGATTCGAATTTTGGCAAAACCTTTTTCATTTATAAATAATTTTAAGGGAACTATTGTTAACCCCGAGTTCTTAACCTCTTTACTTAGTTTTTTTAATTCTTTTTTGTTTAATAATAATTTTCTGCTTTGTTTAGGTTTATGATTATGTGTTGTTCCATAATTATATTCCTCAATTGACATATTAATTACATAAAGCTCATTCTTGTCGTTAAACTCACAAAAACTGTCAGTAATTGTTGCTTTACTATTTCTAATTGACTTAATTTCAGTACCTGTTAAAACTATTCCAGCATTAAACTGATCAAGCAGTTCATACTCAAATCGTGCTCTTTTATTTTGTATGTTAATATTCTTAATCACTTTGCAAATATACGATATCAATTTATAGATTTAAATGTTTATTGAATGTGAACAACTTCGTTTATATTTTTTTTAATGATTACAAACAACATTTAATAATCTTTAAATTTGTATTATTAAAAATATAAACATGAAGGACTCACAAATTTTTAATCTTATTAATGATGAAAACAATAGACAGTTAAATGGGATTGAGCTTATAGCATCAGAAAATTTTACTAGTCCTGAAGTTATGAGGGCAACTGGATCAGTTCTAACAAACAAGTATGCTGAAGGGTATCCTGGTAAGAGGTATTATGGTGGGTGTGAAGTTGTAGATCAAGTTGAAGCTATAGCTATTGATAGGGCTAAAAAACTTTATGGTGCAGAATATGCAAATGTTCAGCCTCACTCTGGTTCTCAAGCTAATACAGCTGTTTTTCACGCATTTTTAGATCCAGGTGATAAAATATTAGGCTTTGATTTATCTCATGGCGGCCATTTAACTCACGGGTCACCAGTTAATTTTTCAGGAAAACTATATAATGCTAATTTTTATGGAGTAGATCAAGAAAATGGAATACTTGATTATGATAATATTGAAAAAATAGCAGTTAATATAAAACCAAAAATGATTATTGCTGGTGCTTCTGCTTATTCCCGTGATATTGATTTTAAACGTTTTAGATCTATAGCAGATAAAGTGGACTGTTTTTTATTAGCAGATATTTCTCACCCTTCAGGAATGATTGCATCTGGGCTTCTTAATGATCCCATGCCACATTGCCATGTTGTAACAACAACAACTCACAAAACTCTAAGAGGCCCTAGAGGTGGACTTATTTTAATGGGTAAAGATTTTGATAATCCATTTGGTGAAAAGTTAAGAAATGGATATTTAAAAAAAATGTCTAATTTATTAAATATGGCAGTTTTTCCAGGCAATCAAGGTGGTCCATTGATGCATGTTATTGCCGGTAAAGCTGTTGCTTTTAAGGAAGCTCTTTCACCTTTATTTAAAGATTATCAAAAAAGAGTAATAGCCAATGCAAGTGTTATGGCTAAAGCTTTTATCGATTTAAATTATAATATTATTTCAAATGGGACAGATAATCATTTAATGCTAATTGATTTAAGAAATAAAAATATTACGGGAAAGGATGCAGAGAAAGCATTAGTTAAGGCAGGAATAACTGTAAATAAGAATATGGTTCCATTTGACGACAAATCTCCATTTGTCACTTCAGGAATTAGAATTGGCACTTCTGCAATTACTACTAGAGGTTTTAAGACCAATAAGATGTCTGTCATTGTTGAATTAATTGATCATGTTATAAGAAATCATGAAAACAATTTAGAATTAGACAATGTAGCCTTTAAAGTAAATTCTTTAATGAAAGGAAGAAAATTATTTAACTTTTAAATTTAATGGAATAAATAGTTTTATAATTTCATTAGGTATAGTTGATGTTTTTCTCTCATTTAAATTTATCATATAACACCATTTAGTGCAAACTTTGACTAAAAGTTTATTATTTTTCTTATTGTGAAATTCTACAATTCTATCAGAAAGAGGCCCACGTGCATTATCTATATATGTAGTAATCTCGATAGTATCTCCTAAAAAACTTCCCAATCTATAACTAATATCATGATGTCTGACAACCCATACTCCAGGCGGTTGTTTTAAATCTTTAATTAAAAAAGCCCAGTGAGATTTTGCTATTTCCTGAGCCCAATATAAATATTGAACATTATTCACATGATTAAGATCATCAAGATGTTTCTTTAAAACGATGATTTCTTGAGTGAATTTAATCATTGGATTTATAAATTTTAACCTCGAAAAGGTTGCTCCAATTTTTTCCAGTTACAAAAAAAGATTTTAATTTCTTATTGTATGCAATTCCGTTTAACACATTCAAAGACTCTGTTTGTTCTACTTTTTCTTTTAACCCACTAAAATCTATAACACCTTCAACCATACCAGAAATGGGATTAATAATTAAAACTACCTCTTTATCAAATTGGTATGTATTTGCATATATTTTTCCTTCAGCCCATTCAAGTTCATTTATTTTATTTACAGCTTTGTTATTTGTCATTACCTCTATATATCCAATTTCAGATAGTTTTTTAGAATCTAAAATCCAAATTTTATTTGTTCCATCTGATTTGTAAAATTTAAATCCGTCGTTACATAAACCCCAGCCTTCAATACTTTTGTTGTATGAAAATGACCCTTCAACTTTTGAAAGATTTTTATCATATATGAACCCAATATTTTCTTGCCATGTCAACTGATATACTTTATTGTTTAATAATGAAAGGCCTTCACCAAAATAATTTTTATTTAATTTTTTTTCATTAATCACTAGTCCACTTTTATAATTGATTGACCTAACTTTTGATTGACCTTTTAGTCCTGTACTTTCATACAAAGTATCTCCACTAAACTCTAAACCCTGAGTATATGAAGTTTTATCATGGGGATAAGAGTTGATTATTTTGTATGAGTATAAATCAGGTGAATCACTTGCATACACTATAAATTCTTTATTTAAAAGTATTTTTTTTCCATTAATATTTAACTCAGCTCTAACCTCGTGTTTGCCTAATTTAAGTTTAGATAATATATAAGGAGGTTCAACTTTAATTTCATCAATATAAATGGTACTATTGAAAACTTCTTTTAATTTACTAGATATAATTTCAATTTCAAGGGTGTCATTTGGTTTAAATTCTAATGAATTTGTTTTGATTTTAAAGGCTGAAGAGTGTTGAGTGCTACAACTCATTAACAGAAAAGATATAATTATTGTTTTTAATAATTGTTTCATATTAAATATTTAATACGAAGTTAAATAAAATTAAATTTTAAAGCTCATTGTTGACATTAATGTAAATGTTATATTTGTAATGGGCAAGTCCTGCACAACCAGCTCCTGTCGAACCCCCCCAGGGTGGGAACACAGCAAGGGTAGACAGTTGAAGCGGTGTGATGTAGATCGCTTGCCCTTTTTTAATATGGCTAAAGTTGTTTTAATTACAGGAGCTTCCTCTGGACTAGGTAAAGCTACAGCAGAATATCTTTCGGGTAAGGGTTACTTAGTATATGGGACCAGCAGATTTCCAGTTAAATATAAAACTCCAAACAATTATTATTTACTATCTCTTAACATAAATGATGAAGTATCAATTATTAAATTAGTTAAAGAAATTCTCATTAAAGAAAAAAGAATTGATATTTTAATTAATAATGCCGGAGTTGGAATTACTGGTCCTGCAGAAGAAACCAACATTAAAGCAATGCAAGATAACTTTAATACAAATTTTTTTGGTCCAATAAAATTAATGCAAGAAGTTCTTCCTTCAATGAGACGTAATGAAAGTGGTTTGATTATTAATATTACTTCAATAGCAGCATATATGGGTTTACCATTTAGAGGTTGTTATTCTGCATCAAAAGCTGCAATGGAAATATTTACAGAATCAATTAGAATGGAAGTACAAAGATTTGGTATTAATGTATCAACACTAGCTCCCGGTGAATATTCTACAAACATAGCAACAAGAAGATACCATTCTCCTGTTAATAAAGGAGCATACGAGAAGATATACAAAGAAAATTTAAATAAAATGAATGATCATGTAAATAGTGGAAGTGATCCAAATGAAGTAGCCAAGAATGTTTTTAAAATCATAAAAACAAAATCTCCAAATGTTCACTATAAAGTAGGGCCATGGCTTCAAAAATTTTCTATCTTTTTAAAAAAAATATTACCTGATTTTTTATACGAAAAAATCTTAATTAAATTTTACAATCTATAAACAAACTTATTATGAAATTTTTTATTGACACTGCAAATCTTGAACAAATCAAGCAAGCTGAAGACCTTGGAGTTCTTGATGGAGTTACTACAAATCCCTCTTTAATGGCTAAAGAAGGAATCACTGGACAGGAAAACATTTTAAAACATTATGTCAATATATGTAATTCTGTTAGTGGTGATGTTTCTGCTGAAGTAATTGCAGTTGATTTTGAGGGAATAGTAAAGGAAGGAGAAGCACTTGCCGAACTTCATCCACAAATTGTTGTTAAAGTCCCTATGATTCCCGAAGGTATTAAAGCTATAAGATATTTTTCTAATAAAGGAATTAAAACAAACTGTACTCTAATTTTCTCTTCTGGCCAAGCTTTGCTTGCTGCCAAGGCTGGAGCAACTTATGTTTCACCATTTATAGGACGACTTGATGATATATCACAAGATGGTATATTTCTTATTGAGGAAATTAGACATATTTATGACAATTATGCTTTTGAAACAGAAATATTAGCAGCATCAGTTCGTCATCCAATGCATATAATCAATTGCGCTAAAGTAGGGGCTGATGTTATGACTGGTCCTTTAAGTGCAATAATAGCTTTATCTAAACATCCACTTACTGATTCTGGTTTAGAAAAATTTTTGGCTGATCATAAAAAAGGAAATTAAAGTTCATTTGCAAAACTTGAATCAAAAACATTTGCAAATCCATTAATTATTTTTCCATTATTATCTATGACAATTGCTTTGTTTAAAAGTGTTATTATCCATTTTTTACTAGCATTTTTAAAATTAATTATAGCAAACTGATCATCAACATTTTGCTTCAATATTTCATTAACCTCTAATGCCATTTGATTAAATGGTTGAATTGATATTCCCACGTAACGATATTCAGGTTTATCAATTTTTATTTCTTCTATTATTCTCAATGTTTCTCTGTAATGATTCATTTGTGATTGAGACCAAAAATAAATCACAGTTGACTTATTATTAAAGAGAATATTACTACTAACAGTATCAAGTTGTGAATTTTGAATTGGTATCTCAGGCAGAGATGAGCCTGTATACATTTTTTTAATATCATTGTGAAGATTTAAAACTTCACCTAAAAATTTAGTATTTGAATTAACAGCAAAATAATATTGTAAAAAATTGTCATGTTCAGAATGATTATCAAAGTTTAAAATTTCATCATAAGCTATTGCTCTAGCCAAATTATTTTTCAACTCTCTTCCTTTAATTTTGTTTTCTAAAACCTGTAACCTCTTTATATTAAAAAAAGTTTTTTGTTTTATTTGAAAATAATAATTTGAGCTATCTAGTGATTTTTCGTTTAAAAAATTAAGAGCATAATCAATATATGGATCAAAGAAAGCTAAATCAGTTTCTTCAAGATTTAAAAATTGTCTGTAGTTAAAATACACACTGTCTTTAGAAGTATTCCAATTAGTTCCTCTCAAAAGAGCATAACGTTCTCTTCTTGTTCCATATGGGTATACATATGATGCCATCGTCACTTTTTGAGCAAACTGTGTTAGTTTGTTGATTGAATCCATCAATTTCCACTGATTCTTTTTTTGAAGTACTAATGAATCAATAATTTTAGAAAATAAATTGCTTTCTAGAGAATATTTTGATGAAAGAAAATTATTTTCATTTTCTATATTAATCTCCATATCCATTAAAAAATTATTTTTACTTGATCCCCTTCCACTAAAAACAATAGACTGCTTGAATTCTGCTGCATTAGCTCTTACCCATAAACTATCACCAGGCTCTAAAAAAATAGTTTGATATTCGGGAATATGTTCTAGTTTATAAATTCCAGGAGTTAAATTATTAAAACTCTTTTTAAATCTATTCTTTGAATCTAAAAGCAAACAGTCAATTGTTGTGTTATTCTTATGAAGAATAAGGTAATTTGATGTTGGATTTATAATTTGACCACCAAAAAATATTGAATTATCATTTACTTTTTCTTTACATGAATTTAAAAAAAGAAACACAATACCTAAAAAACAAATTTTAAAATATTTCACTAGAAAATTAATTTTTGACATAATTAAATTCAATTTATAAAATTTATAGCTTTCCTCTAATGGATTTACTTATTTTTGCCAAAAATATTTTTTATGCTTTCAGTAAATAACCTTTCAGTTCAATATGGAAAAAGAATTCTGTTTGACGAAGTTAATATAACTTTCTCAGCAGGGAGTTGTTATGGGATTATTGGTGCAAATGGTTCAGGTAAATCAACTTTATTAAATATATTATCGGGCAATCAAGATGCAAATTCAGGAAGTGTAAATCTGGAACAAGGTAAACGTCTTTCAGTTTTGGAACAAAATCATAATTCACATGACGAAAGTCAAGTCTTAGAAACTGTTTTAAGAGGTGATAAAAACTTATTCTCTATAAAAAGTGAAATGGAAAAAATTTATTTAAATGATAATTTCTCAGATTCCGATGGTGAAAGAGTGGGAGAGTTACAAATTATATATGAAGAAATGGATGGATGGAATGCTGAAAGTAATGCTGCAGCTTTACTTTCTAATTTAGAAATATCAGAATCTCTTCATTCTACTAAAATGAGAGACCTTGACGGTAAACAAAAGGTAAGAGTTTTGTTGGCCCAGGCATTATTTGGTAACCCAGATGTTTTAATTATGGATGAACCTACCAATGATTTAGATTATGACACAATAAATTGGCTTGAAAACTTTTTAAGCAATTATGATAATACTGTTATAGTTGTATCTCATGATCGTCATTTTCTTGATTCCGTATGTACTCATATTTCAGATATCGATTTTGGTAAAATAAATCACTTTTCTGGAAATTACAGTTTTTGGTATGAATCTTCTCAATTAGCAGCAAGACAAAAGGCTCAGTCTAATAAAAAAGCAGAAGAAAAAAAGAAAGAATTACAGGAGTTTATATCAAGATTTTCAGCAAATGTCGCTAAGTCTAAACAAGCAACATCAAGAAAAAAAATGATTGATAAATTAAATATAGAAGAAATAAAACCATCTAGTAGAAGATATCCTGGTATCTTTTTTGAACAAGATAGAGAGGCAGGAAATCAAATATTAAATATAGAAAATCTTTCTTTTAAGATAGATGAAGAAGTTCTATTTAGTGATATAAATTTAAATTTAACAAAGCTTGACAAAGTTATTGTTTATAGCAAAGATTCTAGAGCTGTTAGTAGTTTTTTTAAAATTTTAAATAAAGAATTAATGCCTGATTCTGGAAGTTTTGATTGGGGAATAACAACCACTCAAGCATATTTACCAATAGATAATGACTACTTATTTAATATATCACTTTCATTAGTTGATTGGTTAAGGCAGTGGACTGAGGTTGAAGAAGAAAGAGAGGAGGTTTATTTAAGAGGTTTTTTAGGGAAAATGTTATTCAGTGGAGAAGAAGCTTTAAAAGGATCAAATGTTTTATCTGGAGGCGAAAAAGTGAGATGCATGTTATCTAAGATGATGATGAGTCGTTCTAATGTTTTAATTTTAGATGAACCTACTAACCATCTAGATCTTGAGTCAATAACTGCCTTCAATAATGCTTTAAAAAAATATAAGGGTACTTTGCTTTGTTCAACACAAGATCATTTATTTGCACAATCTCTAGGAAATAGAATTATTGAACTCACTCCAAAAGGCATACTAGATAGACACCTTACTTTTGATGAATATATGACAGATCCAAAAATCAAGGATTTAAGACTTAAAATGTACTCTTAGTAAAGCTTACCAAAAAAAACTATAAAGTCCAGTTAATATTATCATTAATGCAAAAGATCCAATATTAAAAGTTGAACTAGTATTGAAAATACCCGGTTCAAGTTTAATTCCTTTGGAGTCGTCTTTTTCTTTATTTTCATAATAACTAACTATTGCTATAACAATCATTGTTAAAATTGCAGTAACAGCCATTTGATCTATAAATGGAAGGGTAGGAGCAATATTATTTAATAGAGTATCAGTAAACCAGCCCTTTGGTCCAATTTTTAAAAACATTGCTATTGGTATAGAAAATAGGGCTCCAAATATCGCACCTTTGTTAGAAGTTTTCTTCCAAAATAATCCAAGGATAAAAACTGCTAGAATTCCAGGACTTACAACTCCAGTATACTCTTGAATAAATTGAAAGGCTTGAGGAATTCCTCCTAAAAAAGGAGCCATTATTGTAGCAATAATAAGTGCAACCGCAGCAGAAGCTCTACCTACATTAACTGTTTTTGATTCATTTGCATTTTTATTAAAAAAAGGTTTATAGATATCCAATGTAAAAATTGTTGCTGTAGAATTTAACATTGAAGCTAAAGAAGACACAATTGCAGCCGCAAGTGCCGCAACAGCAATTCCTTTTAACCCAGTCGGTAAAAATTGCATTAACCATGGATAAGCTTTATCTGCTGCCCCTTCAGTAGGCATGTTTGCAAGACCAGTTTCTCCCAATGTTGATAAAAGTGTAGGATCATTTACAATTACATATGCAGCAATACCTGGTATTACAATTATTAATGGAAGAATCATTTTCAAACAAGCTGCAAACAAAATACCTTTTTGAGATTCTTTTAAAGATTTAGCGGCTAATGTTCGTTGTATTATATACTGATTGAATCCCCAATAATATAAATTAGCAACCCACATTCCGCCAATTAAAACACCAATTCCAGGTAAATTCATATATTCTGGATTACTTCTTTCTAGAATCATATCAAATTTATCAGGTACAACTTCATATAATTTATATAAACCATTGAACATTCCTTCACCTCCTGAAACTGTATTTAAAGCTAAGTAAGAAGTTATTAATCCACCTATAACTAATACAATCACTTGGATTATATCAGTCCAAGCAACTGCAGATAAACCTCCATAAAGCGAATATGCAGCGGCAAAAAGTGCTAACCCAAGAACTCCTTCAATTAATTCAATACCTAAAATTGTTTCTAATGCTAGCCCTCCTAAATACAGGACAGAAGTAAGATTAACAAATACATACAATCCAATCCAGAAAATTGCTAAAATTGTCTTCAATTGACTGGAGAATCTTTTTTCAACAAATTCAGGAATAGTGTAAATTTGTTTTTCAATGAAAATAGGCAGGAAGTACTTCCCAACAATAATTAACGTTATGGCTGCCATCCATTCGTAAGAAGCGATTGCAAGTCCGACTGCAAAACCTGAACCAGACATTCCAATAAATTGTTCCGCTGAAATATTTGCAGCAATTAAGGACGCTCCAATAGCCCACCAAGGAAGTGATTTACTAGCTAAAAAATAATCTTCAGCACTTTTAGTTTCTCCTTTTTTATCTCTGGAAACCCATAAGCCAACACTAAGAATCACAACTCCATATAAAGCAAAAACGATATAGTCTAATGTTTCAAAATTTGTATTCATATTATAGTATTAATTTCAGGTTCAGACTTTAGTTTTTTATATAGCACTTTAAAATCGATTTCAATATAATTGAAATAAAATTAAAAAGCTTTTTATTTTTTCACTTAAGATCAAATGATCATTTTTATAATTTCTACTGCATTGATTTTTTCATCATCATGAACAAATACTTCTTGTGAAAAAGGGGCAGTAATTCCAAAACCAGCAAGTCTTGCTGATTCTGACTGATCCTTTATAACAGGGATAATATTTTTTTCAATAAGGGCGTTTTTAATTGCCATAACAATTATTGAAGATCCAGTATATATTCTAGAATATGAATTGATAATATAAATAATTAAACTTTATTGTATTTACTTTGCCAAATTTTGGAATTAAAATTTTTACCTAATGCAACACCTAAAAATAAAACTATAGAAACTATAGCTTTAAACATAAACAGAAATAAAAGCCAAAATGATGATGAGTCAGGAGACTTAGTAAATATTTGTAGTGGAGTTATAAGTGTAACTGCAAAACTAATAACTAATAATGTGATAAGTAAATTAATTAAAGAATGAAAGGGCCACATTCTTAGTTTTCTTAATGGATTTAAATCATTTCCCCATTTATGAATTAAATAGAAATAATTATTACCTATTGGAATAAACATTAAAGGATCGTCAGTTTTCTTTAAACGAAACATAATTGATGGTGCCATTATCTTAAAACTATTAATTTCAGTTTTATGGTCAAGCTCTAATTGTTTGATCTTATCAATTGCTTCAATTGGAACTTCACCCTTAAAAAACTGGATATCAAGAAAGCGAAGTCTATATTTAATACATGTTGTTCTTATTGAATTTAGATGAATAATTTTACTTGACTCAAGTATATCAAAATTAAACTTATTACGAGTTATAATTTGATTACTCACTTTAAAAGAATTAAAATGTTTGTCATCAAAATTTTTTCTATTTACTTGAATAATAATTGATTCTAAATTTGAAGTTTTAAGGAGATTTAAATTCATTCTGTATATTTTATTAACGAAGCTGAGCATTCAGCTCTTGCTCAAACTGTTTTTTTAATTTATTCATTACTTTATCTATGTAATTATCAGTTAAAGTTTTTCTTTTGTCAAGAAAAGTAAATCGAATACCATAAGATTTCTTGTCATTAGGGATTTTATTTCCTTCATATACATCAAATAATTCTACGGAGTCAAGTATGTTTTGCTCCGTTTTTTTAGATAGTTCAACAATAGATTCAAATGAAACAGATTTATCTAATAGCAATGCAAAGTCTCTTTGAGTAAATGGAAATTTTGCAATCTCACTTATCTTAAAATTTTCTTTAAAATTAGATTTTTCTATATAATTTATGTTTAGTACTGATGCATAAACTTCTTGATCTATACCAAAATAATCTCTTATAGTTTTTTTTATTAAACCTAAATGACCTATTTCTTTATTATTTGATTCAATTGATAAACCTTCTGAAAAAAAGTCTGAATTAAGAGTTGTGAATTTTAAATTTTTTAAATTTAAGTCATTTAAAATATCAGTTATAACACCTTTTAAATAAAAAAAGGGAGGAACTTTGTTGTCACCACTCCAATGAAGATTGTCATTTGACTTAACTAATCCAGTAAATAGAGATTTGTGCTCTATATTTTTTTTGCTTTCAATAAAATAGGTTTTTCCTAATTCAAAAACTTTAATGTTCTTTTGTTGTCTATTTAAATTAAAAGCTATTACTTCTAACCCTGAATAGACTAGAGTTTTTCTTAGTTGTGATAAGTCATTACCTAGAGGGTTAATTATTTTTATACTTTCAAGTTTGTCCAATGTTAAATTTGAAAGTTTGTCATATGCTGGATTTGTAATTGAATTATTTATAACCTCTATAAAACCTTTGCCTACAAGTTTTATTGAAACATATTCATCTATGAAAAAATCATTATTATCATTAAACTCAGGAAAATTAATTTTTAATTCGGTAGAGTTTAAAATTGAATTATATCCATAGACTCTTAAGATTTCCTCAATAATATCAGCAGGTCTATTAACATCAACTCTATACCTAGGTATTGTTAGTCCCACTCCTTCAACTGATACGCTTTCAATTTTAATCTCTAAAGCATTTAAAATATTTGTCAGGTCTTCTTTAGAAATGACTTGTCCAATGGTTTTATTAATTTTATCATAGGATAAAAACACTTTAATCTTTTCTTTTAAAGGTTCACAAGCTTCTTGAATTTCACTTGAAACATTTGCGTTAGCATATTTTATCATTAAAAGCGAAGCTCTTTTGAGTGCAAATTCAGTAATTTCAGGATCTATTCCTCTTTCAAATCGAAAAGATGCATCAGTTGAAAGTCCATGTCTTTTAGCACTTTTTCTTATACTAATTGGGTCAAAATATGCGCTTTCAAGAAAAATATTTGTAGTAGATTGATTTACAGCCGAAGATTCACCACCATATATACCAGCTAAACACAAAGGCTTCTTTTCATCACATATCATCAAATCCTCTGATGATAACTTAATAGTGGAACCATCTAGGGTTTTAAAATTACTTTTATTTTTTAGTGTCTTTACTATTATTTTTCCATTAATTCTATCAGCATCAAATGCATGTAATGGTTGACCTAAATCATGTAAAACATAATTTGTAATATCAACAATGTTATTCTTTGGTGAAATACCTACTGACTTTAAAAGGTTTTGCATCCAACTTGGTGAAGGTCCAATTTTTATATCGGTAAGTGTAATTCCAAAATATCTTGGACAAATCTCAGGATTGTTAACTTGAACACCAATTGTTTTAGTATTGGACCCAGAGGGGAATGGTTCTACAGTAGGACTATTCCATTCATATTTAATTTTATTTTGTATAAATGAAGCTTTTAAATCACGAGCAACACCCATATGACTCATCGCATCTGCTCTATTTGGGGTTAATCCAATATCAAAAACATAATCTTCACTTATCTTAAAAACTTTTCCACAAGGAGTCCCAATTGGAATATCATCACTTAACACTAAAATTCCATCATGAGAATCACCAAGTCCAAGCTCATCTTCAGCACAAATCATACCATGACTTTCTTCACCTCTTATTTTACTTGCTTTAATTTTAATTTCAACACCATCCTTAGTATATAATTTAGAACCTACAAGAGCTACAGGAACTTTTTGACCTTCATCAACATTTGGTGCTCCACAAACAATTTGTAATATTTCAGATTTATTTACTTTAACTTTAGTTAGTTTCAAACGATCAGCATTTGGATGTTGAATACAACTAATAATTTCTCCGACAACAACACCTTCTAAACCTCCTTTGACAGTTTCAAAAAAATTCACTCCTTCAACTTCAAGTCCAAGATCAGTCAAATGAGAAGCAATTTTTTCAATAGGTAAATCAGATTTTATATATTCTTTTAACCAGTTGTAAGATATTTTCACAAAATATATTTTAATTGAGAATCAAATATTAATACAAATATAATGCATCAAATTCTTTAGCTGATATAATTCCATATGTTTTTGAAAGTTCCAATTTCAGATAAAGTATGTTTGATACATTGGTTTGACTTTTTTTCGAGATTTTCATCTATTTCTAATATTTTTTTTACTGATTCACGAGCAAGTATCAATAAATCGTTATCATTTATTAGATCTGCTATTTTTAGATTTAAAACTCCACTTTGCTGAGTGCCCATTATGTTTCCAGGTCCTCGAAGCTTAAGATCTACATCTGCTATTTCAAATCCATTATTTGTTTTAACCATTGTATTAATTCTTAATTTAGAATCTTTTGATAATTTATTTCCAGTCATTAATATGCAATAACTTTGATTATTTCCTCTTCCTACTCTCCCTCTTAGTTGGTGTAGTTGAGATAAACCAAATCTTTCGCTACTTTCAATTACCATCACTGAGGCGTTTGGAACATTTACTCCAACTTCAATAACAGTAGTTGAAACCATAATTTGTGTTTCACCTTTAATAAATCTATTCATTTCATACTCCTTATCTATATTTTTCATTTTACCATTAAGTATTGAGATTTTATATTTTGGTAAGGGAAAAGATCTACTTATACTTTCATATCCATCCATAAGGTCTTTGTAATCCATTTTTTCAGATTCCTCAATTAATGGATATACTATATAAATTTGTCTTCCCATTTTAATCTCTTTCTTAATAAAATTAAATACAGACAACCTTTTGCTGTCATTTCGATGAACAGTTTTAATCATTTTTCTGCCTGGAGGCAGCTCATTTATTACTGAAATATCAAGATCACCGTATAAAGTCATAGCAAGTGTTCTAGGAATAGGAGTAGCTGTCATTACTAAAATATGCGGTGGAAGAGTGTTTTTCATCCACAGTTTAGACCTTTGGGCAACTCCAAACCTATGTTGTTCGTCAATTATAGCTAATCCTAAATTTTTAAAAATAACTGGGTCTTCTATAAGGGCATGAGTTCCAATTAAAATGTCAACTTCACCTATCTTTAATCTCTCTAAAATAGGAATACGTTTACTTTTTTTAACACTACCAGTTATAATATCTACCTTAACACCTATCTTCTCTGATAATTTCTTAAACAATTTATAATGTTGTTGAGCGAGAATTTCAGTAGGCGCCATTAAACAAGATTGAAAACCATTATCAATAGAAATAAGCATACTCATAAACGCAACTATAGTTTTACCAGAACCTACGTCTCCTTGAAGTAATCTGTTCATTTGACGACCTGTAGCTAAATCTTTTCTAATTTCCTTTATTACTTTAACTTGAGCATTAGTTAAATTAAAAGATAAATGATGATGAAAAAAATCATTGAAATTGACTCCTATATCTGAAAAAATATAACCCTTAATCTTCTTCTTTCTTTGCTTGTTCTTAATTAAAATTTGAATTTGTAAATAAAAAAATTCTTCAAATTTTAATCTTTTTTGAGCTTTAGCTAACATTTCAAGACTTTCTGGAAAATGAATATTCCTTATTGCCAAATCATTTGAAATTAAACCTATATAGCTTAATAAATTAGTTGGCAAAGATTCTCTAAAAGGTTTTGAATAAGATTCAAAAAACTCATAAAACATTTTTTTGAAAATATTTTGAGTAATTCCAGAATTAATAGCTCTTTCAGTAGTAGGATAAATAGTATTGAAAGAAATTCTTTTTTTTAATTTAAAAGAACTCAACAACTCTATTTCGGGATGAGGCATATTTATGGAGCCATTAAAATTATTAATCTTTCCAAATACTATATAGGGAGTATTTAATTTTAAATTAGAAGCAATCCATTTATGTCCTCTAAACCATATTAAATCAATTGCCCCAGTTTCATCTTCAAATGAACCTATAAGTCTTGATTTGTTTTTAGATTGAATAGTTCTTAAATTAGTTATAGAACCAATAATTTGAATCTCCGATATTGAATTAGGCAACTGGTTTATTTTGTGAAACTTAGTTCTGTCTAAGTATCTACTAGGAAAAAAATGAATTAAATCTTGTATTGTATCAATCCCAAATTCATCCTTCAACAAGGCATGTCTGTTTGGTCCAACACCATTAAGGTAAATAATTGATTTTTGTAGTTCATTCATTTATTATTCGAATTTAAAGCATTTAAATAAAAGAAATTTTACTTTTAATAATAAATGAGTGCATTAGTTATATCTGGAGGTGCGGGGAGAAGGAGAAGAGGTTTAGACCAATGGAAAGTCAGCTTTAAAGATTAATTTTTAAGATAATCTAAAGCTAATTGAGTCATTGTTTTTATACCCAAGCTCATTGAGCTATCATCAACATAAAAATCAGGAGTATGGTGAGAAGGTGCCTCATTTTCTGGAATTGATCTAGGGGTGCCTCCCAAAAAATAATATAATCCTGGAATTTTATCTTGAAAATATGAAAAATCTTCAGCACCAGTAACTGCATCACTTAATATGACATTTTCTTTACCTGCAATGGATTGTAAAGTTGGTAACATCATTTCGGTTAGGTTAGGATCATTATATGTGATAGAGGCTCCATCAGTAATTGTTATTGAAGCTTTTGCTCCATAAGCAGCAGCAACTCCTGTAACTATTTCATACATTCTTTTCCTAATTAATTCTTTCATTTCAAGATCAAGAGTTCTAATAGTGCCAATCATTTGAACGCTTTCAGGAATAATATTGAATCTAATTCCAGAATGAATAGAACCTACAGAAATTACAGCTGCTTGTTTTGTTAATTCACTGTTTCTGCTAATTATTGTTTGTAATCCTGAAATTATCTGAGAAGAGACTAATATTGGATCAACTCCAAGCCATGGTGAAGATCCATGAGATTGTTTCCCAACGATATCAATCACAAATCGTTGAGATGCAGCCATAATTCCTTTGGGACGATAATTAATTTTGCCTACATGTAAACCAGAACTTATATGTAATCCAAAAATTGCATCAACATCTGGACTTTTTAAAACTCCCTCCTTTATCATTTGCAAGGCACCTCCAGTTTCTCCCTCAGGAGGACCTTCTTCTGCAGGTTGAAAAATAAACTTTACAGTACCATTAAAATTTTTATTTTTTGATAATATTTCAGCAACCCCCATTAAAATAGCTACATGAGTATCGTGTCCACAAGCATGCATTACTCCAGTTTCCCTATTGTTGTATTTAGCAATGACATTAGATTTGTATGGAAGATTATTTCTCTCAGTAACTGGAAGAGCATCCATATCAGCTCTTAATGCCACAACTTTACCAGGCTTTCTACCTCTTAAAAGACCAACTACACCAGTATGAGCAATTCCTGTTTTAACTTCAATACCTAGACTCTGTAGATGTTCTGCTACCATTTTAGAAGTATTAAATTCTCTATTTGAGAGTTCAGGGTTTTGATGGATTTCATGCCTCCACTTAATTACTTTTTTTTCAATTTCTTGAATATCTTGAGCATTAATTGAAAATGAATAAATAAATAAATAAATAAATATTTGGCTTTTGTTGATAATATACTGGCTCATAAGCGGTCTTCTTTTTATTAAAGATAGCATCTTTATAAATTATAAAAATAAATTATAGTATGAATTTTTAATATATTTTTTTATTATGAACAAAAACAAAGTAGATTTTATAAGTGAACTAAATGATGCCCAAAAAGCACCTGTAATTCATAAAGAAGGTCCTTTAATAGTTATAGCTGGAGCAGGATCAGGTAAGACAAGAGTTTTAACTTATAGGATTGCCTATTTAATTCAACAAGGTGTAGATCCTTTTGAGGTTTTATCACTGACTTTTACAAATAAAGCTGCTAGAGAGATGAAGGAAAGAATCTCTAATCTTATAGATCCTTCAGAGGCTAAAAATTTATGGATGGGAACTTTTCACTCAGTTTTTGCTCGTTTGTTACGCGCAGAAGCTGATAAACTTGGTTTTCCTTCGAATTTTACAATTTATGACACGCAAGACTCTGAGAGATTAATTGGAAGTATTATAAAAGAAATGAATTTAGAAAAAGATATTTATAAAACTAAACAGGTTAGAAATCGTATTTCTGCTTTTAAAAATAGTTTAATTACAGTAAAAGCATATTATAATGATTCTGACCTCATTGAAGCAGATAAAATGGCAAGGCGTCCAAAAATTGGTGAAATTTATAATGAATATGTAGAAAGATGTTTTAAGGCAGGAGCAATGGATTTTGATGATTTATTATTGAGGACAAATGAGCTTTTAAATAGATTTCCAAGAGTTTTATCAAAATATCAAAATCGATTCAAATATATATTAGTAGATGAATATCAAGACACTAATCATTCTCAATATTTAATTGTTAAAGCTTTATCTGATAAATTTCAAAATATTTGTGTAGTAGGAGACGATGCTCAAAGTATATATGCCTTCAGAGGAGCAAACATTAATAATATATTAAATTTTCAAAATGATTATGAGGATGTGAAATTGTATAGACTTGAACAGAATTACAGATCTACTAAAAACATAGTTAATGCAGCAAATTCTGTAATTAATCACAATCAGTCTAAAATTGATAAAGTTGTATGGACAGCAAATCAAGAAGGGTCAAAAATCAAGATTAAATGCTTAGCTTCCGACGCAGATGAAGGTAGGGCAGTGGCTTCAGTTATTTTTGAAAATAAAATGAATAATCAAAAAAAAAATAAAGATTTTGCTGTTTTATATCGAACTAATGCACAATCAAGAGCAATAGAAGATTCATTAAGAAAAAGAAATATTCAATATAGAGTTTATGGAGGGCTGTCTTTTTATCAAAGAAAAGAAATAAAAGATATTTTAGCCTATTTAAGAATAATTGTTAACCCAAATGATGAGGAAAGTCTTAAAAGAATAATTAATTATCCAACAAGAGGAATAGGCGTTACAACAATAGATAAATTAATTATAGCTTCAAAGGAAAATAATTTGACCTTGTTTGAAGTAGTTCAAAATTTATCGAAATTAAATATCGGCATTAATAATGGGACTAAAGAAAAGTTATATGGATTTTTAAGTATAATTAAACTATTTCAGATTGAAAATGAAAAACTTAATGCATATCAAATAGCAGATTTAGTTACCAAAAAAACTGGAATTATTAATGTTTTAAAAGCTGAAGGAACTCCAGAAAATATTTCAAAAATTGATAATATTGAAGAACTTTTAAATGGTATAAGAGATTTTACTGAAGGGCAAATAGAAATAGTAAATGCAACAGGAAGTATAAGTGAATTCTTAGAAGACGTTGCATTAGCTACTGACTTTGATAATGATAAAGATCCCAATGCAGATAAAGTTTCATTAATGACAATTCATCTAGCCAAAGGCCTAGAGTTTCCTGAAGTTTTTATTGTTGGGCTAGAAGAAGATTTATTTCCCTCTGCGATGAGTTTAAATACAAGAGAAGAATTAGAAGAAGAAAGAAGATTGTTTTATGTCGCAATTACTAGAGCAAAAGAAAAGGCACACATAACATATACTCAGTCTAGATATAGGTGGGGTAAGTTGATTGATGCAGAGCCTAGTCGTTTTATTGAAGAAATTGATCCTGAATTTGTTGAGAAAGAGTATCTAGATCGTCATAAATCTAAACCTTTAGTTAACTCTTCAATATTTGGATCATTCAATAACAAAAATAATCAAAAAGAATTTAATTCAGTTTCAAAACCAAACCAATCTCAACTTTCAAAATTAAAAAGAATTAATAGTATTCAAGTCTCTGATAAAAACTCTAATAATAATTTAATTAAACTCGTTGTTGGAACGCAAGTAACCCATGGTCGTTTTGGAAAAGGCAAAGTTTCATCTATAGAAGGTAAGGGTAATGATAAAAAGGCAGCAATTGATTTTCAGGGTTTTGGAGTTAAAAACTTACTAATCAGATTTGCTAAATTAACAGTTGTTAATGATAAATGAGTTTAATCGAAATATATTCAGATAACCCAAATCCTAATCAAATAAATATAATAATTGATGTGTTGAAAAGTGATGGTGTTATCATTTACCCAACAGATACTGTTTATGCGATAGGCTGTATGAGTAATAGTTCTGTTGGTTTAAAAAAATTATTAAAATTGAAATCGAGAAAAGTAGATAAACTAACTCTTAGTTTTATTTTTAAAGATATTTCTTCTTTATCTCTTTTTGTAAAGCCATATAGTAATAAAGTATATAGAATTTTAAATAAATACTTACCCGGACCTTATGCTTTTATAATGGATGCTCAAAAAAAGTTCCCAAAGCCTTTTCAAAAAAAAAAAGAAATTGGCGTTAGAGTTATTAACCATCCAATATTGAAATCTATTTTAAATAAACTTGATGCTCCTCTAGTAACAAGTTCTTTACACGACAAAAATAAAGTTATTGATTACACAACAGATCCAAAACTGATTTTTGATCGATGGAATGATAAAGTAGATCTAATTATTGATGGTGGATTCTCTGGAAATATTCCATCAACTGTTATTGATTTGAGAGCAGATAGTTTTATTTTAATTAGAGAAGGAAAAGGAAATGTTTTTTAAAAAACAAAACATGCTCTTTAAAGCACAAGTTTTGTTTATACATTCCTATTGTGCAGACTCCATTCCCTTTTCAATAAGGTCATAGAATTGATCAAGCTTGGGTAAAACTATAATTCTAGTTCTTCTATTCTTAGCTCTATTAGAAGCGTTATCGTTGTCAAACAAAGGAATGTAAGAACTTCTTCCTGCTGCAGTCATTCTTTCAGGGGAAACTTCAAAATCATTTTGTAAGATTCTAACAACTGCTGTAGCTCTCATAACACTTAAATCCCAATTATCTAATATTGTCTCTGTCTTAATTGGCACATTATCAGTATGTCCTTCAACTAGAAATTCTAATTCAGGACGATTATTAACAACTGCTGCTACTTTACCTAAAACTTCTTTAGCACGTTTAGTAATCATGTAACTACCTGAATTAAATAATAATTTATCTGAAATAGAAACATAAACTACTCCTTTTTCAACATTAACCTCTATGTCTCCATCATTTAAATTACCAAGAACACCTTTTAAACTGGTAACTAAGGCTAATGTAACCGAATCCTTTCTTGTGACAGCATCCTGCATTTTTTGAATACGAATATCTTTTTCTTTCATACTCTCTAGAGACTTTTCAAGGTTTTCAGCTCCCTTTTGAGATAGCGTAGTTAAATTTCCAAGGTTATTAATTAGACCCTGATTATTTGTCTTTAAAAACTTTACTTGATCTTTTAAAGCCAAAAGATTGGTAATCGCTGTCTCTTTTTCATCTTTACATGTATTAAGTTGAACTGATGTTGAATTAAGGTTGTTTTTTGTATTTGTTTGTAAAGTTTCTAATTCCTGGTATTTCTTTTGTGACACACAAGATGTAAAAATAATAGAAATTATTATAAGTGATGCTATATTCTTCATTTGTAAATTATTAGATTATTAAAATCAAAACTATTTTAAATATAAAAGTATTATTTTGAAATTTTTGTGAAAATCTGATCCTTTTTTATAAAATAAGACCAAATAATTGATTTTGTTGACCAATAGTTGTTTTTGTTTTTAGAAGAAATCCTTTTATTGTAATGAGATTTAAAATTGATATAAAATGAAAAGTGAGCTCTAACAATAGATAAAATTGGAATAAATTTTCCTTTAAGAAGAAATCTTAAGGAAGCAATAAAGTCTAAAATAAGTCTTGTGAATAATATTCTAAACAAATATTCTCTAGGTAAGTTTTTAGTTAAAAGAATAAGAGAATTTCTGAAGTTTAAATACCATTTATATCCAGATAAAGGGAGTGTTCCGCCCCCCACATGATATACTTTTGATTCTCCAATTGATATTGTTTTAAGATTTTGATTGAAGGCCCTCCAACACAAGTCAATTTCCTCAAAGTGAGCAAAAAAATCATTATCAAATCCTTTTAAACGAATCCAAGCATTTTTTCTTATGAAAAAACAAGCACCACTTGCCCAGAATATTAGTTTGTTATTATTGTATTGATCATTATTTTCTTCAATTGAATCAAAAATTCTACCCCTACAATACGGGTAACCATAAAAATCAATAAACCCTCCTGCAGCTCCAGCATATTCAAATCGATTTCTGTTGTTGTAATCTAAAATGATAGGCTGAGCTATTGAAATTTTATCATTATTATTAAAAATCTTATAAATTGGATCAAGCCAATTCTCTGTTACTTCAACATCCGTATTTAATAAACAAAATACATCAGCATTAATATTCTTTAAACCTTTATTGTATCCCTCTGCAAAACCATAATTTTTATCTAACAATATAAACTTTACATTGGGGAAATTTAGTTTGACATATTCAATTGAATTATCAATTGAATTATTATCAATAATATATATATCTGAATCATTAGTATGCGTATTAAGAATAGGTAAAAATTTTCTTAATAATTTTTCACCATTATAGTTAAGTAAAACAACTGTGATATTCATTTTAATTTTTTTTAAAATTTGGAATTTCAGTTAAAAATAAATAATCATTAGTCTCATAATTAACAATACAAAAATAGTGAGACAGCCCATTGGAGACGATTAAATATTTACTTTTAAATGTTAAATTATATTTAGCTATTTGATCAAATGAATCTTGAGTTATTTTAATTTTTGGTGATTTACATTCAACAAGAATAATTACATCTCCTTTTTTTGAATAAACAATAATATCATATCTTTTAGTAATTCCATTAACTAAAAGTTTTTTTTCAACATTAATTAATGATTTTGGATAATGTTTTATAAAAATAAGAAAATGGATACAATGTTGACGCACCCATTCTTCCGGAGTAAGTAAAAACCATTTTTTTCTAATTATATCAAAAATGAAATGTTTATTTTCTTTATTTTTGATTTGAATATCAAAATCTGGGAAATTTAGTTGTTCCATAAAACAAAATTGCAAAAAATAATTAAATGCAGCTTCACGATAAGTTAATAGATCAAATTAAAAGTGGAAAAATTGTTCCCTTTTATTTATTATCAGGCACAGAACCCTATTTTATCGATAGTATTTCTAATTATATCGTAAGTAAATTAATTTCTGAATCTGCTAGAGATTTTGATTTTAGTGTTCTTTATGGTAAAGATACTTCTGTGAATGAAATCATTGAAACTGCGAAAAGATACCCTATGATTGCAGATCATCATTTAGTTTTAATTCGAGAAGCTCAATATCTAGAAAAAAAATATGATGAATTATCGAAATATATTTTAAACCCTCAAAAAAAATCTGTTGTTGTTTTTTGTTACAAAAATAAATTATTTGACAGGAGGAGTAAGTTGTTCAAGGCTGCAGCTTCCAGTGGTGCTATATATGAGTCTAAACCTCTATATGAAAATCAAATTGGCAGTTGGATATCTTCTCAATTGAAAAATGATGATTTGGAGGCAAGTCCAAAAGCTATCCAATTGTTAATTGAATTTTTAGGTTCAGATTTAGGAAAAATAAAACAAGAAATTAGTAAACTAAAGATTTTATGCTCTGATAAATTGATTACTCCTGAATTAGTTGAAAAATATGTTGGAATTAGCAAAGATTTTAACAATTTTGAGTTAATTAAGGCTGTAGGGTCTAAAAATAAAAATAAGTCAATTCAAATAATTTTTTATTTATCTAATAATTCTAAAAATAATCCATTAGTATTAACAATATCCTCATTATTTCAGTTCTTTAAAAAATTACTTTTATTCCACGGAATAAGTGGAAGTAGAGCTAATCTTTCAAGCACTTTAGGTGTCAACCCCTACTTTATTAAAGATTATGAAATAGCTTCTAAACTTTATAATATGAAAAGCTGTAGCTACGCTATCAATTTAATTCATATAGCAGATCTGAAAAGTAAAGGGATAATAGGAAATAATGAAAGTCACAAAGAAACTTTAATTGATCTTATTAATGAAATTTTTAATATTTAAAACAGGTTTGGAAACTTTTCCGGATTTAGTTCATTCATTAACTGATACACTGTTTCAAAAACATCATTAACATTTGGCTTTGAGAAATAATCGCCATCAGTACCATATGCAGGCCTATGCTCTTTTGCAGATAAAAGTTTAGGCTCACTGTCAAGTAAATTATATATTTTCTGATTATCTAATAACTGTTGAAGAATATAAGCTGATCCTCCACCAGGCATGTCTTCATCTACAATCAATAACCTATTTGTTTTTGTAATGCTTTTTTTAATTTCATTCAATAAATCGAATGGAATTAATGTTTGTAAGTCAATTACTTCAGGCCTAATATCATGTTTATTAAGTTCTTTTGAAGCTTCTAATACTAGTTGAAGAGTAGCACCATAACTAACTATTGTTATATCTGTTCCTTTCTTTAAAATTTCTATTTTTCCAATAGGAAATGTAAATAATCCCATATTTACAGGTAGAGTCTCTTTGAATCTGTATGCATTTAAGGTTTCAATAACTATTGCGGGTTGGTTTAGTTTTAATAAAGAATTATACATGCCTGCAGCAATTGTCATATTTCTAGGAGTTAAAATAAATATTCCTCTTAAAAGATTAATCATTCCTCCCATTGGAGATCCAGAATGCCATATTCCTTCTAACCTGTGACCTCTAGTCCTTATAATTAAAGGTGCAATTTGTTGACCATTAGTTCTATAACTTAAAGAAGCTAAATCATCACTTAATATTTGTATACAATAAAGTATATAATCCAAATATTGAATTTCTGCAATTGGCCTTAACCCCCTTAATGCCATGCCAATACCCTGACCTACAATTGTAGCCTCTCTGATTCCACTATCTTCAACTCTATGCTCTCCATATTTATCTTGTAACCCCTCTAAACCTTGATTTACTCCTCCAATTTTACCACAATCCTGACCAAAAATTAATAATCGTTCATTTGAAGATAATAGGGCATCAAAATTATCTCGTATAATTACTCTTCCATCAACTATTTTTGGCTCTTTAGAATACTTTGGAGGAACCAAATCAAATTTAACTTCTTTTGAATATAAATCAGATGAAAATTTAGGTTGTAAATTTTTTGATAGATTTATTAAATAATCAATAAAATTTTTCTTTGATAGATTATTAATTTTTGATATTGATGGTAATAGAGATCTTCCTATAGAAATGATTTCTCGATAACCAATGTTATTAAGTTTAGCAATTTTAGACCTTACTAATTCAATTGAAACAGAGCTGGAATTGGAACTAGAACTAGCTTCATATAACGAATCTAAATGTGTATTAAAATTTTCAAATTCCTTCTTTATCGGCCTCTGATAATCATTCCAAGCATTAACTTTTGCATTTTTAGCTCTAATTTTTGCTTCAGAATCAATTTTATCTAAAATTGTTTTATCAGATATTTTATTTTTAAGAATCCAGTTTTTAAATTTTAAGTTGCAATCGTGTTTTTTTTCCCATTCTAGCCTTGAAACTGACTTATATCTCTCATGGGACCCTGAAGAAGAATGTCCAAGCGGCTGAGTAAGTTCAATAACATGAACAATAACAGGAATGTGATCAATGCGAGCTCTTTTCTCTGCTTTAGAATAAGCTTTAATTAATGACGAATAATCCCATCCTTTTACTTGAATAATTTCAAAACCGTCTTTATTTGAAGTCTTTTCAAAACCAGATAAAGCCTCGGAAATACTTGATTTTGTGGTCTGAAGATCATTAGAAACAGATATTCCATATTCATCATCCCAGATACTTATAACCATAGGAACCTGCAATACACCTGCAGCATTAATAGCTTCAAAAAATAAACCTTCACTTGTGCTTGCATTTCCAATTGTTCCCCAAGCTATTTCATTTCCATTGTTGGAGAATTTTTTAGACTGTTTTAATTTTAATTTTCTATAAACCTTAGATGCTTGAGCTAAACCAACTAGTCTAGGCATTTGAGAGGCAGTAGGAGATACGTCAGAACTGTGATTTTTTTGCTTCATTAAATCTACCCAAGTACCATCTTTATTAATACTTTTACTTAAGAAGTGCCCTCCCATTTGTCTTCCACCGGACATTGGTTCAAATTCAATGTCAGTGTGGCCGTATAAAGCAGAAAAAAAGTTTTCTGGAGTTAATAAATCTTGAGCCATCAATAATGTTTGGTCTCTGTAATAACCAGATCTAAAATCACCATCTTTAAAAAAATGATTAAGTGCCATTTGAGGTAATTCTTTACCGTCTCCAAATATTCCAAACTTACCTTTACCTAGAAAAACTTCCCGACGACCAATTATACTGCATTCTCTGCTTAAAACAAGAGTTTTATAATCTTCAATTACCAGCTTTTTATACTGTAAGTAATTGATGTTATTATTAAGATTTAATGTAGATTTTGACATATATATCGACTGTAAAAATACAAAATTTATAACTAATCTATTTAGAACCAAGTTCTAGAAAAAAATGCGGAAATATCTTTTGAATTTAAGGATAGTACAAATCTAATTTTTGATAAATAATTTTCTTTAACTATTGAATATTCATGACTTGAACCAACAGGAAAGTATAATTCTAAATAATCCGGTATAAAGTTTAACCTGACTCCATAGCCATTGTAGAATTTCATCCTTTGATTTACATTCTTAAGAATTCCAAAATCTAAATAACCTTCTACCCACTTCCATATACCGATACTAAAATTTGAACTTAAAATCCATTGATTTGAGCTACTGTTAGGAATTATTGACTTAAACCCTCCTTCATTTAAAATAAATTGTTGACTGAATAAACCTTCTGTTTCAGATCGTCCAAAATAAGCATACTTAAATAAATAATCATTTGGTTTATTTAAGTTAAAATTAAAATAACTGTTATTTATTTTTTTATTTTGAATAAAGCTTCCAAAAAAGAATCTACTTGAGAATAATCTACCAGATTTAAACAATTTTCTATATTCAATTTCTAGTATTAACTTTTTAAAATCTTTTGCAATCTCAATACTGTTTTCTATTGTAAAATATTTAACAGAACCTTTATTAGAAATTTGATACTTAATCTCACCGAGTGAATAATTTGGAATTTTACTATTAAAACTTATAGACTCTTTTTGAATACTATACCATGATAAACTAAGACCTTGTCTAAAGTTACTCCTTAAATCAGATGGTCTAAAATAAAATTTTAATGATGGTACTACAATTTTATATAAGGAATTTGGGGCATAATGAAAGCTACTTCCAAAAAAACTAAATTGAGTTAGATAATTCAGTTTTGAATCATTATAATGTTTGTAGTCAATTATAACTGATCCTACCAAAGTCTTTTCGATTGTTGAATAAGTAGGCTCAATCAAATAAGTAAAAGGTCTACGTTGTATTGTTCTATTATGAAATCTTGCTCCAAATGAAGCTCCATCATATAAGTTATAAAATCCAGTAGGATTGATTAAAATCTGATTTTTGGTTGGATCTTCTGAATCCTTAAAAAACTTTAAACTTAAGGGCTTACTAAAAGAATTATTTTTAAGTGATCGCCAGTTATTAAGTTTATTTGTCTCTGGTAGACTAATAATAGGATTAACCGCAATATAGTCAGCTTCTGTTTTGTCAAAAACAGTAGGTTCACTAGAATTACTAGAAACCCACTTAGAATCGATTATCTTATTATCTTTTATAATCGCAACCTTATAAGGAACAGGTTGGTTAGAGATTTGATCTGTAAATACAGATATTTTATTAAATGATTTTGTAACCTTTTTAATTTTAATATCAAGTGTATGTTTTGAATCTAAATATTTGATAAGATTATTTGAATCATTACTATTGTTGTATTTATTAACAATCAACATTAAATCACTTATGTTATTTACTTTATGTATATCTTTTAAAACAGACTTAAACGAAGTTTCCCCTATATAGTCTTCTAAGTACCTAAAAAGAATACCTGCTTGATATGGAGTAGATATTCTTTCATTAAATTTTATTAATAAATTCTTTGGAGTAGTTGCTGGTTGATGTAAATTTCTTCTCAACATCGATTCTGAATTAATTAGAAATATTTCATTAAAATTTAGTTTGGACAATGAGTAGTTTTTTAAAATAGGGAATTCAGATAATTTTCCGATAAGTTTTTGATTTGGGTAATGAATATCAATATATTTCATTATAAAATAAATTGTTAGGCCATCACTCAACCAGTGATTTTTTCTAAAATCTAAATAGGTGAGTTGAGACTTAACATATTCATTAGTAAAGATTTTTAAAAATTTGATTTCATCAATAAACACTTCATCGAAAGGGCTTATTATCTTAGGGAAAATAGTTAAGTCATTTATTGGTCTTAAACTATAATCATATTCAGTGATTAAAAAAGATTTTTTCTGATCATTTACACCAAAATTCTTTGATAAAAAACTATAAATTTTTTCTATTTTGAGCTGAGATAAATCATTTGAATTTTCAAATATATCGGTAAATATTTTAATTTCTCCTGTTTTAAATTCTCGAATTTTATTTTCTTTTGAAAATATAAATTTTGGAGATCTTTCTGATTTACTCTCATAATATGCTATTTTAGAATTCTCTTTTGAATAACTCTCTAACTTATTCATTGAACTTAACAAATGAAAATTTTTAGGATATGTCCATTTTATTAAATACTTAGATTTAAACAAACTATTATCATTCAGGTTTAAATTACTATGAGTTATCCATTTTCCATTATATAAAGGACTTAAAGCGACTATAAAATCTTCTATGTTAATTGATTTTTTGCTATATCCAATGCCTGTGAATTGTTTGTCAGGAATTGTTATTGAATAATTTATATTAATTGATAATGAGTCTGATGAATTCAAAGGATCCTTTAAAATAAGATATATAATGTCATTTTGATTTTTCAATCTTGACCATTTAAGAGAGTCATTTTCAACTATAAAAGATTCAATTTTTGTATTTCCTTTACTTTTTTTAGAAGAAATATAAAAGCTACGATCAAATTCTTCGGCCAACTTTTGAGCTAAAGGAGATTTTGAGTTACTATAAGAATTAGACCAGTCATTAAAAAACAGAGTATCTATTGTTTTTTTTTGATTATTTGATATAATTAATTTTTGATTAATTTCAATTAGCTTATTTTCTATTTTGAGTTTTGCCTCTAATGAATAAGAAGTTGATAGTTGTGAATACAATGGTGATGTTAGAAGAAAAATAAATAAAATAAATTCAAATATTTTCATATTTTTAATATCATAATTTTAATTCTTTAGATAAAAAATATCCCGTATGACTATTCTTTATTTTTGATATCTCTTCGGGAGGACCATAACCGATAAGTTCACCTCCATATTTTCCACCTTCAGGGCCAATTTCAATAACATGATCAACCTGTTTTATAACATCAAGATTATGTTCAATAATTAAAATAGTATTTCCTTTATTAACAAGTTTATTTAAAACTTCTAAAAGAACTCTTATGTCTTCAAAGTGCAGTCCAGTTGTTGGCTCATCAAGGATATACATTGTGTTTCCTGTATCTCTTTTAGATAGCTCAGTAGATAATTTAATTCTTTGTGCTTCTCCCCCTGAAAGGGTTGTGCTTGGCTGTCCTAAAGCTATATAACCTAAACCAACATCTTGTATCGTTTTAAGTTTATTGAAAATTTTAGGAATTGCCTTAAAAAAATTTACAGCTTGATTAATTTTCATATTTAAAACATCTGATATTGTTTTTCCTTTGTAATATATTTCCAAAGTTTCTCTATTAAACCTGTTACCTTGACAAGATTCACACTCAACGTAAACATCTGGTAAAAAATTCATTTCGATAACCCTCATTCCACCACCTGAACAAGTTTCACACCTTCCCCCAGAAACATTAAAACTAAACCTTCCAGGCTTATAACCTCTTATTTGAGCTTCTTGAGTCTTTGAAAACAATAATCTGACTTCACTAAATACTCCACAATAGGTCGCAGGATTACTTCTGGGTGTTCTTCCAATTGGATTTTGATTTACATCCACAACCTTATCTAGGTTATCAATTCCAATAATTTTTTTAAATGGTAAAATCTCCTTAACTCCATTAAAGAAATAGTTGTTTAATATTGGATACAATGTGTCATTAATCAAACTTGACTTTCCGCTTCCTGAAACACCAGTGATTCCAATCATCAATCCTAGAGGAAAATTAACAGAAATATTTTTTAAATTATTACCCGTACAACCTTCAATCAGTAAACTTTTACCATTACCAATTCTTCGATCTAAGGGTGTTTCTATTCTCAAATTCCCATTTAAATAATTAGCTGTTAGCGTATCATGCTTTAACATCTCTAATGGAGTTCCTTCAGAAATGACAGTTCCTCCATTTATTCCTGCCAATGGACCTAAGTCAATAACATGATCAGATCTTAAAATCATTTCCTTATCATGCTCTACAACTATAACTGAATTACCAATATCTCTTAACGCTTCAAGGGAGTCAATTAATCTTTGATTGTCTCTTTGATGGAGACCAATGCTGGGTTCGTCGAGGATATAAAGAACACCAACTAGCTGAGATCCAATCTGCGTAGCAAGTCTAATTCTTTGAGCTTCTCCTCCCGAAAGAGATTTAGAAGAGCGATTTAATGATAAATAATTTAACCCTACAGAAAGCAAAAACTGGAGTCTAACTTTTATTTCCTTAACTACTTCGTTTGAAATTTTCTTTTCTTGAATAGATAAATTATCATCTATTGAATCAAACCAAATATACAAATCACTCAAATCCATTGATGATAATTCAAAAATATTTTTATCAATAATTTTAAAATGATTTGCTTCAATATTTAAACGAGAACCATTACATTTTGGACAAAATCTTGAGTCCATAAAGTTTTTTGCCCAACGCTTAATTTTTCTAGATTCGTTGCTATTAAACTGATTAATTATAAAATTTTCAATTCCCTCATAATCAATTACATACTTTCTGGTCACACCCAAAGACTTAGATTCAACTGAAAACTTTTCATTGGAACCCTTTAAAAGAACATCTAAAGCTTCAGTAGGAATTTTACTTATTGGATCATTTAAATTAAAGTTATATTTTTTTGATATAATCTCAATCTGCTTAAAATTCCAATTATTATTTTTTTCACCTAAAGGTATTATACCTCCACTATTAATAGAAATAGATTGATCAGGAATAATTTTATTTCTATTAGCCACATATTCAAAACCTAATCCTTTACATGACTTACACATTCCTTTTGGAGAATTAAATGAGAAGTTATTAGGTTCAGGTTTAGGATAAGATATACCTGAATTTTCACACATCAAATTACTACTGAAAAATCTTGAATTTCCTTCGTTAAATTGAATTATCATAAGACTTTCATCTCCATACTGTAAAGCAGTTTTTATTGATTCCTCTAAACGTTTTTTTGAATTATCTAATGAATTAACTTCTAGGACATCAATGAGTAATTCAATATCATGATTTTTGTACCTATCTAATTTCATTCCCTTAGAAATATTCAAAATTTCTCCATCAACTCTTACCTTTAAAAAACCTTGTCTAGACAAATTATCAAACAGTTCCCTGTAATGACCTTTTCTTGACTTAATAATAGGAGACAAAATAGCAACTTTTTTATCTGTAAAATCCTTGAAGATCAAATCTAGAATCTGTGACTGAGTATAACTAACCATGGGTTTGTTAGTTTCGTAGCTGTAAGCAATTCCTATTCTAGCATATAGAAGTCTTAGATAATCGTATAGTTCCGTAATTGTCCCTACAGTTGATCTTGGGCTCTTAGATGTAGTTTTTTGTTCAATTGCTATAACGGGGGATAAGCCATCAATTTTATCAACATCAGGACGTTCTAAATTTCCCAAAAATTGCCTTACATAAGCTGAAAACGTTTCCATGTATCTTCTTTGCCCTTCTGCATATAAGGTATCAAAGGCCAAGGAGGATTTACCACTTCCAGACAAACCAGTTATTACTACTAGTTTGTCTCTAGGTATTTTGAGGTCTATGTTTTTTAAATTATGAACTCTAGCACCTTTTATATCAATAAAATTTTCCAATAGTAAAAACTTGAATATTCAGCAAATATAACTCTTAAAGCTCCACTAAAAAAGATATAAAGTTTTATCTTAAAACAGAAGAAGAATCATCACCTCTAGGATCAGCTCCAGTAGAAATAACTCCATTATCATCAATCATTATGGCATCAACTCTACCAATTATTCTGGAAAATCGTTCTTCAATATTATATCCTATATTATTTAAATTTAATATTAAACTTAAATCAAATTGTTTTGGCTCTAAAATTACAATATCAGGCATCCACTGATGATGAAATCTGGCGGCATTAACAGATTCTTGTATTCCCATATTAAATTCATATGCATTTAAAATAGTTTGAAAAACTGATGTGATAATAGTTGAACCACCAGGTGTTCCTAAAATCATATATAATTTTTTATTTTTTTCTACTATTGTTGGAGTCATTGAACTTAACATCCTTTTTCCAGGTAAAATAGAATTAGCTTCACTCCCTAATAAACCAAACATATTAGGAACGCCAGGTTTACTGCTAAAATCATCCATTTCATTATTTAAAAAATAACCTCCATCCTCAACATAAACCTTTGAACCGTAACTTCCATTAAGTGTAGTTGTTACTGAAACTGCATTTCCTTCTTTGTCTATAATAGAGTAGTGAGTAGTTTCCTCAGTTTCATTGAAAACAATATTTCCAGGGTTAATATCACTTGATAAAGTTGCTTTTTTCCAATTAAAGTCACTCATTCTTTTATTAAGGTAAAGAGAATCCAAAAGTTCATTTTGTGGAATATTGACAAAGTCTGGATCTCCTAAATATTCTGTTCTGTCTGCGTAAGATCTTCTTTCTACTTCAACCATTACCTGAATTGACTCCATTGAATTATGACCATATTTTTTAATGTCAAAAGGTTCTATCATTTTTAACATTTGTCCAAGACAAACTCCACCACTTGAAGGAGGAGCCATGGACGTAATAGTTAATTCTTTATACTCAAACTGAATGGGCTTTCTCCATACAGGATAATAATTTTTTAAATCTTCTTTACTAATAATGCCTCCAGTGTTTTTAACTCTATTAATGAACCTCTCTGCATTAACACCTTGATAAAAACCAGCTCTACCGTTTTCTTGAATAAGCTTCAATGTGTTTGCAAGAGGTAAGTTTATTACAATATCTCCCTTTTCATGTTTTTTTGCATAAAAGGTGTTTTCTCCATTAACTTCAATAAACTCATTCTTTTTACCGTCAAAACTTTTTTGTTGCTTTTCTGTTACAAGATATCCCCTGGTCGCTAAATCAATTGCAGGCTGAACCAGTTCACTCCATGGAAGTGATCCAAATTTTTTATGAACTTCATATAAACCAGCAACTGTTCCTGGCACTCCAATAGCTAAGCCTCCAATTATACTTTTTCCTTTAATAACATTTCCATCTGAGTTTAAATACATATCTCTTGAAGCAAGAGATGGAGCTTTTTCTCTATAATCTAATGAACCAAAAGAACCATCATTTTTTCTGTAAACTAAAAAACCCCCTCCAGCTATATTGCCTGCGTTTGGATAGCAAACAGAAAGAGCAAGATCAGTTGCAATCATTGCATCAAATGCATTACCTCCTTTGTCTATAATATTTACACCAATTTTAGAAGCTTCAGTTCTAGCAGACACTACAGCTGCTTTAATAGCTATATTTTCTGGTGAATTACAACTAATAAAAAGTGAGGCAGTTAAGATTAACAATATTTTATTCATAAATAAGTGTTTTTAGTTTTTGATTAAATTTTGTTTAACAGCATTTTGAATATCCTCGAAAAATAGAAAAAATTGTGGTTCTATTATAGGTAAAAGTGAAACAAATTTCTCTACACTTGAAGAAAGCTCTGAAGGATAATTAGTTCGGGTCTCCATTTGGAGTAATATTTTCTTTAAACCTTCAATTGTTGAATACGATTTAAACCAATTACCTGTAATTAAATATTGTAATGAAGATCTAACATTTATTGGAAGATCATTTTTATTTAAAACTAATTTTCTATAAAACTCTTCTGAGAATTGATTTAAACTTATTTCGCTGTATTTAGTCCAATTTTTAGCTAATAAATGATCGTAAAACATATCAACAAGGACTCTGCTGTAATGACGATGGGTATTGAAAAATAGTTTTGTGTGACTTCTGAAAATTTCATGAGAATCAGTATAAGAGTCAATAAATCTATGGAGCAATATACCTTTTTGCCATAAGGCAGGATAATTTTTATATCTATTACCTTTAACGCTGTCTGCAATAAAATTGCCTAAAGCAATATCTTCATTATTACCTGAAAGGTATACATGAGCGAGATAATTCATTGAATAAAGGTAATGTGCTTTTTAATTAAGTTAAAATCCATTTACCTAAATATTTTCTCTTTTTCTATTAAGTTTCAAAAAATTAAATTTTAACAACCTCTTGCAGGCCAATCGATATTAGGATATCCCTTATCACTAATTATTTTCGGCCATCCTTGCCAACTTTCAATAGGCTCTCCATCCTCACATAGATCTAATTCATATTGATACACTTAAATAGAGTTAATTTCCTTAAATTAAAATCTTAAAGCATCATAATTAATTCAATCTATTATTATCTTTGATTTATGACAATAATTAAATCCATTTCGGGAATTAGAGGAACAATAGGAGGAAAGCCAGAAGAAAACTTAACACCTATTGATGCAGTAAAATATGCTGCTTCTTATGGAACATTTTTAAAAAAAAAGTATCCTGATAAAGTTATAAAAGTTGTTATCGGTAGAGATGCGAGAATATCTGGAAACATGATTCAAAATCTTGTTCAAAACACTTTAATTGGGATGGGAATTAATTGCATTGATCTCGGTTTATCAACAACTCCTACGGTTGAAATTGCTGTTACAAAAGAGAATGCCTTAGGTGGAATAATTCTTACTGCTAGTCATAATCCTAAAAATTGGAATGCATTAAAACTATTAAATAAAGATGGAGAGTCTCTTAGTGCTAATGACGGAGATGAAATATTCTTAATAGCCGAAAAAAATGATTTTAATTTTTCTGGGATTGATGATTTAGGAAATATAAAATCAAATTTGACATACATTGATTATCATATTAAAAAGGTTTTAAATCTAAAATACACAAATAATAAAGCAATTAAAGATTCTAATTTTACTGTTGTAGTAGATGGAGTAAATTCTACAGGAGGAATTATAGTCCCTAAACTACTCGATAAATTAGGTGTTAATTATATACCTATTTACTGTGATCCTACAGGGGAATTTCCCCATAATCCAGAACCATTAGAAGAAAACTTATCTGATTTATCAAAGGCAGTTATCTCTAATAAAGCTGACCTAGGGATAGTGGTTGATCCAGATGTTGATAGGTTAGCATTTATAGATGAAAATGGAGAAATGTTTGGAGAGGAATATACTCTAGTTGCTTGTGCAGACTATATATTATCAAAAAAAATAGGAAATTCGGTTTCAAACCTATCTTCTACTTTAGCCCTATCTAAAGTGACTGAAAAACATGGTGGAAAATATTTTGCAAGTGCCGTTGGAGAAGTTAATGTAGTAGAATTAATGAAAAAAAAGAATGCAATTATTGGGGGTGAAGGAAATGGAGGTGTAATCTTACCTGAATTTCATTATGGAAGAGATGCTATTGTTGGAATTGCATTATTTTTATCGTTATTGGCTGAGAGAGAATTACCTGCTTCAAAATTAAAAAAAACATATCCTGAATACTTTTCAAGTAAAAATAAAATAACTCTTGGTCCTGAAATGAACGTAGATAGTCTTTTATTAAAAATGAGTAATAAGTATAAAAACTATAAACCCATTACAATAGATGGAGTCAAAATAAACTTTGAAAACTCATGGGTTCATTTAAGAAAGTCAAATACTGAGCCGATAATTAGAATATATACTGAAGCTGACTCTAAAAACAAAGCACATGAATTAGCTAAAAAGTTTATAGAAGAATTAAAAAAGATTATTTAGGAGCTTTATCCATATACTTATATCTATTGTGAGACCAAAGATATTGTGATGGATCGCTTGATATCGTTTCTTCTAGCATATTATAGAACACGTCAGTAATTTCATTTTCAATAGTTTGTTTTGGAGAATCTGATACGAGCTTAAAATTTGTTTCATAAAACCCTCTTTTTACTCTTTTAATATCTGCATATACTATAGCAATGTCAAACTCTTTAGCTATTCTTTCAGCTCCAGTAAAGACGGGAACCTTATTACCCATAAATAATCTCCAATATGTTTTTTCTTTTGGAAATGGAGATTGATCAGCAGCAAAACCATAAATAGCAGTATGTTTATTTTTCTGATGCTCTTTTATTGTCTCAAGTGTATGATATCTAGATATTAAAAATGCGTTATGCTTTTGTCTTATTTTTTTAACCAATTTATCAAAATAAATATTTGTCAAAGGTGTGTAAATTCCATAAGTTGAACTTCCAAAGGCTTTAGCTTTAAACAAGAGCCATTCATAACTAGCATAATGTCCACACATTATAATTACACTTCTTTTGTTTTTTGAAAATTGAGTCAATAAATTTATGTTATTCACTTTAAATCTTTTATTTATTGATTCAAGAGTCATAGACATTGATTTAATCATTTCTAAAAAAATATCACACATATGAGTATAAAAAGCTCTTTCAATTATACGGATTTCCTTGATTGACTTCTCAGGAAAAGAAAGTAATATATTTTTTCTTATCATTTCACCTCTATATCCTAAAAAGTAAAAAAGTATAAAGCTGATGATATCTGACAAAAGATATAGCAAAGAAAAAGGAAGAATTGAAATTCCTTTAAGAATTGGATAAATAACTACAAAAGCAATGCGGTTCATGCTACAAGTTTTATACAAATTTAATAGATTTGAATTCAAATAAAGTTTATGAGCATCACTTTTGAAGTTCTTATTGTCATTTTGATTAATTCTCTCATTAGTTATAAGGGTTTTAATGATGTTATTTTTTTTGAAAAATTTCATTTCAAAATGAGTAACATTAAAAATGGAGAATATTATCGTTTTTTAACTTCTGGATTTTTACATGTTGACAAACAACACCTTCTTTTTAATATGGTAACCTTATACTTTTTTGGGGATTTCGTCTTAAATATTTTTGGTACATTTTGGTTTTTTTGTTTGTATTTGGCTTGCTTAATAATAGGAAGTGTGTTTTGTTTTATAATTCATAATAAAAATAATAATTTTTCTGCAGTGGGTGCAAGTGGAGCAGTAACAGGAATATTGTTTAGTGCTATTTTAGCTTATCCTGACCTAAAACTAGCTTTGCTTTTTTTTCCAATACCTATGCCAGGCTATTTTTTTGGTATTGCTTATTTAGTTTACACCTTTTATGGAATTAACAAAGAAAACGACGGAATAGGACATTCTGCTCATTTAGGAGGAGCAATTAGTGGAATTTTACTATCAATAATATTAAAGCCAGAACTCATCTTACTGTCATCTAAAACACTCCTACTTTTAAGTATTGTAATTGTTTTTGGGATAATTTACTTTAATAAAAAAATTAACAGCTCTACTTAACATTAAGTAGCTCTGAAACTTTCGCTTCTAATTGAGAACCTCTTAGGTTTTTAGCGACAATGATACCCTTTTCGTCAAGAATAAAACTTACTGGTATGGCTTTTACTTTATACAATTTAGCAATTGGATCCTGCCAAAACTTTAAATTTGAAACATGGTTCCATGTTAAATAGTCATCGGCAATAGCACGAATCCATTGAGGTTTACTTTTATCTAAAGACACTCCAATAATCTCAAAACCTTTGTTATTAAATTTTTTGTAAATCTTAACCAGGTTAGGGTTTTCTCTTCTGCATGGACCACACCATGAAGCCCAAAATTCTAACAAAGTAACCTTACCCAATTTATCATTTAAGTTTAACATTTGACCGTCTGGTGTTGGTGCGTTAAAATTGGGAGCAAAATTTCCAACTTCAATTGGTTGATCTGGATTATTAAAAATTGAGGATAACCGCTCCCCAATATCAGAACCTTTTATTCGTTCTGTAAATAAATTAAAAATATTTTTTGCCTCGGTTGTTGATATAACTTTTTTACTCGAAACAAAGCGTTCTAAAAGAATAACACTTAAATATGAATCAAAATTTCGTTTTAAGAACTCAATTTCATATTCATGTATCTGAGTTTGTACCAAATTATAATCATTTTGAAGATCAATAATTAATTCATTCTTTCCATTTTGAGATGCAAGTTGAATTTCAGATTTAATTTCATTTATTGTTTTAACGAACTTTTTTGTCTCATATTTATAATCATTAAAGTGATCATTTGATGTAGTGCCAGAGATTTTGGATGATCCAATACTGTCTTTAAACATTTTAACTTTAATCTTACCTTCTTCAATAATAATGGGTAAGTTGAAATTGAAACCTTCTACTTTAATAAAACTTATTGAAGGGTTTATTGCCTTGCCCTCCATCAAAAATTTATTTTTCTCAATTGTTGTTGAGTCTACAATTTGAGGCTGATTGTTAGAGTTTGCAATAATTCGATATACTTTTAAACCATCTTTTGTATCAATATTTCCTTCAATCGAATAATAGCCTGGTTCAGAACTACATGACACTAAAAAAAGTAAAAAAAACGAGCAGAAGAGTAATAAAATATTTTTCATGTTTCAAAATTACAAATTTGATTTGGCTTGTGGGGCTTGTGTATGGATATTTTTAAAGAACTATATTTGTATTTATTTTTAATTATGGCAGGCAATAGCTTTGGAAACATATTTAGGCTTACATCTTATGGTGAATCTCATGGACCAGCCATAGGTGGTATATTAGATGGATGTCCTTCTGGTATTAATATAGATATTGAAAAAATACAACATGATTTAGATAGACGAAAACCCGGCCAATCAGCTATTGTAACTCAAAGAAAAGAAGCAGATGAAGTAAATTTTCTATCTGGTATTTTTGAAGGCAAAACTACTGGAACACCAATATCATTTGTAATATATAACACCAATCAAAAATCAAAAGATTATAATCATATAAAAGAGAGCTATCGACCTTCGCATGCTGATCTTGTTTATGATAAAAAATATGGACATAGAGATTATAGAGGGGGTGGAAGAAGTTCTGCAAGAGAAACTGCCGCTAGGGTAATTGCAGGTGCAATTGCAAAGCAATTTTTAAGTTCTATAAGATTTACTGCATATGTAAAATCAGTCGGTTCTATTGAATTAAATAAACCATATCAAGAGCTTGATTTAAATAATATTGAATCAAACCCAGTAAGATGCCCTGATAAAGAAATAGCTTCAAAAATGGAGGCTTACATAAAAGATATAAAAAAAGAGGGTAATACAATTGGAGGAGTTATAAGGTGTATAATTCAAAATGTGCCTATAGGTCTTGGTGAACCAGTTTTTGATAAATTACATGCCCAGCTAGGTAAAGCGATGCTTTCTATTAACGCTGTAAAAGGTTTTGAGTATGGAAGTGGGTTTTCAGGCACTAAACTCAAAGGAAGTCAGCACAATGATTTATACAATAATGACGGATCGACTAAGTCCAACCTATCTGGTGGGATACAAGGTGGAATATCAAATGGAATGGATATTTATTTTGATGTTGCATTTAAACCAGTTGCAACTATAATGCAAAATCAAGAAACAATTAATAAAAAAGGAGAAAAAATCACAATGGAAGGTAAAGGAAGACACGATCCATGTGTTGTCCCTAGAGCTGTTCCTATTGTGGAAGCAATGGCTGCGATAACCCTTGCTGATTTTGTTTTATTAAATCGTACTATTAAATTATAGAATAATAAAATAATTATGAGAAATTTAGCTTTACACTGGAAAATTATTATTGGAATGATTTTAGGAGTTGCCATAGGAGGTCTAGCTTCTTTGGTTCCCTGGGGAAGTGGTTTTGTGTCAGACTGGATTAAACCGTTTGGAACAATGTTTATTAATTCATTAAAATTAATTGCAATGCCACTAATATTAGCCTCATTAATTAAGGGGGTATCTGATTTAAAAGACATATCTAAATTATCAAAAATAGGAGGAAGAACGATTGCAATCTATCTTTGTACAACTGTTTTAGCTGTTTTAATTGGCTTAGTACTTGTAAATACAATATCACCTGGTAATAGCATAAAAGAGAGTACAAGAAATGAATTAATGTCGGCTTATGAAACTGATGCCGCAAAAAAGCAATCTGCTGCTGCTAAACAACAAGAAAGCGGTCCCCTTCAAGCATTAGTTGATATAGTACCAAGTAATATTTTCGATGCTACAACTAATAATAGAAATATGCTTCAGGTCATATTTTTTGCACTTTTTTTTGGAATTGGAATAATATTAATTCCAGAAGAAAAGTCCAGACCTGTAAAGGCTTTCTTTGATTCTTTTAATTCAGTTATTCTTAAATTAATAGATATTATAATGCTAGCTTCTCCATATGGTGTTTTTGCGCTATTAGCGGCTCTTGTTGTAGAATCTCCAAGTCTTGATTTATTTAAAGCTCTTGGTGCTTATTCTTTAACTTTAGTTTTTGGATTAGCTTTAATGATTGTGATATATATTATTTTAGTTAAAGTTTTTACTGGTGTAAGTCCAAAATATTTCATGAGCGGTATTGCCCCAGCTCAATTACTTGCTTTTTCGACTAGTTCAAGTGCTGCAACCTTGCCAGTTACAATGGAGAGAGTTGAAAAACATTTAGGAGTAGATAAAGAGGTTTCAAGTTTTGTCTTACCAATCGGAGCAACTATAAATATGGATGGTACAAGCTTATATCAAGCTGTTGCAGCTGTGTTTATTGCTCAAGCCTTTGGTTTAGGTTTATCAATTGAAGTTCAATTAGGAATAATTTTAACTGCAACGTTAGCCTCTATAGGAGCTGCAGCTGTTCCAGGCGCAGGAATGGTTATGTTAGTTATCGTGTTAGGCCAAGCAGGAATTCCAGAAGCTGGATTAGCACTTATATTTGCTGTTGACAGACCTTTGGATATGTGCAGGACAATAACAAATGTTACAGGAGATGCAGCAGTATCAATGTTAGTTGCAAAGTCTGTAGGTAAATTAAAAAAAGAAAAAACTTCTTAATAATTTTATAGAATTAATCTTGACAGAACTTGCTTACTCGGAATCTCACAATTATCATATCTTTTATATATGAAATATCTTGTCCTAGCAATTAGTCTATATATAATGTTAGAAAATGCTTTGGGAGTAATCATTAATAGATAATATAGAAAATTATATATTTCAAGATGTTTTAATAGTTCATAAATAGCTTTAGAATAAATAAAAGGTTTATTTTTTGGAATATAAAAAATGACTGTATCAAATTCAACTAGATTGTTTTTTGAAATAAAAGCTTTTCCAAACTTCCCCTGTATTGGGGCAAAATAAAGTTTATTGCTTATGTCTTTTTTAATTGCATATCTAATCCAATAATGACATAGTGGACAATGCCCATCATAAAAAATAATCGATTTATCTATATAATTATTTGACATATTCTAATTGATCAATATCGACTTGCGTTGTAAATTTACCATAATTTACGATTGCTCTATTTTTTTTTATAGAGTCAATTGTTCCAATAGATTTACTGTCAAGAATTCTAACATCATCACCAACTTTTAATATAATGTTTGACTTTTTCTTTGGAATAAGTTTTATTTTCTTTTTTTCAGTTCTAATTTTTTCAATCTTCTTTTCAACCTCAAATTCTATGTTTTTTTTTAATATTATTTGATTTTTTATTAATATTGCTGATCTTTTATTTCGTTTTGAATTTTCTGATTCAATTAATTGAATCACTTCAGAAATCATTGGTCTTTTTTTATTGTTAACAAAGTATTTATCGGCAATTTCATTTACTTTGTTTCCAAGTAAAATCATTTTTTTATTATGATCGTATAATTCCTGATAATTAGTTAATTTGTTTTTCGTTTTTTCATTTAATTCAGCTAATTTGTTTAATTCTTCTTCAGCTATGATTTCCTTTTTCTTTAAAGATATTCCAGTTTTAGCCATAGAACTTCTTTCTTTTTGGAGCTTAGCAATAGTAGCGTCAAACCTTACTTTTCCTCTCTCAATTTTCTTTTTTGCTCTATTTATTAAACTATATGGAAGACCATTTTTTTGAGCAACTTCAAATGTAAAAGAGCTACCAGCTTCTCCTAAGACTAATTTATATATGGGCTCAAGTGTATCGCTATTGAATTGCATATTTGCATTTGACATTGCAGGTAATTCATTTGCTAGCAATTTAAGATTAGAATAATGAGTTGTGATTAAACCAAAGGATTCTCTAAAGTAAAACTCTTCTAAAATTACTTCTGCTAAGGCTCCACCAAGTTCGGGATCAGATCCAGTTCCAAATTCATCAATTAAAAATAAAGTGTTTTTGTTACATTTCTTCAAAAAGGTTTTCATATTCTTCAACCTGTAAGAATAAGTACTTAGGTGGTTTTCTATGGACTGATTATCTCCAATATCTGTGAGTATTCTGTCAAAAAAACAAACTCTACTTCGTTCATGTACAGGAATTAATATGCCGCTTTGAATCATCAATTGAAGTAATCCGATTGTTTTAAGAGTAATGCTTTTACCACCAGCATTAGGTCCAGAAATAACAATAATTTTATTTTTACTGTTTAAAAAAATATCTTGGGGATATGTCTTAATCTCTTCAATAATATTTGATCTATATAATAATGGGTGGTAAGCATCAAAAACTTCAATTTCTTGTGAATTTGAAATTTTTGGCATAATTCCATTTATTTCTTGAGCATAACGAGATTTTGAATAGTATAAATCAATATTCACTAAATATGCTTGATAACACTTTAATAATGGCAGGAAAGCTCTGAAATAGTCAGTTAAATAACTTAATATTTTTTTTATTTCTTCATCTTCTTCAAAAAGTAAATTTTGAAGTTCTCTTGATAACTGAAAAGTAGCTTCTGGCTCAATAAAAACGATACTTCCTGTTTTAGAACTACCCATTATCCCTCCTTTAACTTTTCTTCTATACATTGCCTTAACAGCTAAAACTCTTTTATTGTCAATTACAGATTCTCTTATTTCGTCTAAATACTCTAGATTATTGTAATGATTTAAAGACTTATTAAATGATAGACCTATTCGACTCCTAACTTCTTGAGATTTTTTTCTAATTGTATACAAAGTGTCAGATGCATTATTATTAATCTCTCCAAAACGATCAATAATACTATCAACTTCTTTCTTAAGTCCTTTGTTAATTTCAATCTCACTACCTAAGTCAAATAAATTTGGATAATAGCTTTTAAACTTTTTAAAAAATAATAATAATTTATTAACCGTCTCTGAGGTTGATGCAATATTCATAAAAGATTCAATATCAAGAACACTATTTTCAATTTTTAATAATTGAAAAGATTTAACTAATGATTCAAAACCATGATTTGGAATTCTATTCTCATTTTCAAAAGATGATTTATACTCTGAGGTTAGTAATAGTGACCTTATTTTATCTTCATTTTCATCAATTGGTATCATCTTTAATATCAATTCCTTTGCCATTGGAGTAATAGCAAATTGGGAGATTTGACTAAGCACTTCTGTAAATTCTAAATCTTCAAAAGTTTTAGCAGGAATATAGACCATTTGATTTTATTAAATTAGCCATGACAAAAGTAATAAAATCGTGGAGCTGAATATACATCCAAGTTGGGAAAAAATAATTGATAATGAAAAAAAAAAAAATACTTCAAATCACTTATGATTTTTGTTGAATCTAACTATAAAAATAAAACTTGTTATCCACCTATAAATTTAATTTTTAAAGCTTTTAAGATTTGTTCTTTTGACTCCTTAAAAGTTGTTATACTTGGGCAAGATCCTTATCATGGTGAAAATCAAGCCGATGGTTTATCATTTTCAGTTTCTAAAACAACAAAACATCCACCCTCATTAATTAACATCTTTAAAGAGGTTGAAAATGATTTAAAAATTGATTATCCTAAATATGGAAATCTAAATAACTGGGGGAATCAAGGAGTTTTATTATTAAATTCTACATTAACAGTTGAAGAAAACAAACCAGGCAGTCATCAAAAAAAGGGTTGGGAGTTTTTTATAGATCAAATCATAAGATATATTTCAAATAATAAAAATAATGTTGTTTTTATGCTTTGGGGTAATTATTCTAAGATGAAATCCAAATTAATAGATCAATCAAAACATTTAATTTTAACTTCAGGACACCCTTCTCCATTGTCAGCAAATAGAGGTTATTGGTTTGGAAACAAACATTTTAGTAAAACAAATAAATATCTTAATAAAAAAACAGGGAAGACAATACAATGGAAGACTCATTAACCTCCTATTCGCTTAGCCTTATGTCCAATTTTAATCAAATAATTAATAATCTTATCCCTGCAGTTTCCCTGTATAATTATTTCATTATTCTTAACCGTACCCCCTGTCCCAGTATAAGTTTTAATGTTTTTAGCAAGAGATTTTAATGATGGTATATCTCCTTCAAAGCCCTTAATTATTGTGACAACCTTTCCAGCTCTTCCTTTATTAGAAAAGTGAGCTTCTAAATTTTGAATCTTCAATATTTTCTTATCATTAATAAGGTGACCTAATTCAACTTCAGGAGCCAAATTATCAAAACTTATATTCCCAAGTGATTCAAAACTATTTAGCGGCTTTTTTGGCATAAAAAATATTTTATTGAAAATTACAAATTATAGTTAAGTTTTATACATTTATATAAACCCTGTAAATTTTAAAATAATATGTCTTTAAGAATCTTAAAAAAAGTATTTTACTTAATCTTCTTTATTTCAATGATATCTTATTCTCAAGAATCTATAAATAAAGAAAAATTAATTCTAATTGAAACTTTACATGCCTTTTCTAAAATAAACTCTGTTACAGGTAGAGAAGAAGAAGCATCACAATATTTAAAATCTTTTTTAAAAAATAGCAATATAAAAATAGATAAATTAGGAAATCTAATTTTAGAAATTGGCAGTGGACTTCCAAGGACTTTAATAACAGTTCCAATAGATGAACCTGGATATGTTGTTAGCGAAATTAAGTCTAATGGATACATTAAGTACTCTCCTGTTGGTTTTGGTCACATAGGGCAATTATATCATCAATTTATGCAGGGACATGAAGTGAAAATAAATTCAGAAAATAAATTTACTATTGGAGTGTCGACTGTTCCGTCTTCTCACTTTGAAAGACTTAGAAACATTCCTGAATCAAAGAAAGAACCCTATACATGGCACGAAGGATATATTGACATAGGCGCTTCTTCAATTGAAGAGGTGCGTCAAAGTCAAATCGAATTACTAGATCCTATTAGCCTTAATAAAAAACCAATTATAATTAACGATTCATTAATTGCCGGCCCAAATATTAAAATAAAAGCTGCTGGTATAGCATTAGCTTACTTAGCTAAGTTTGTTAATGAAAAAAGTATAAAAGGTAAGTTGGTTTTTGCATGGACAGTTCAAGAGTTAATAAATGGAAAAGGAATTGAATCTGTAATAAATCAATACGGTCCTTTTGAAGAAATATATAGATTTAATCGATTTTTAGATTCAAAAGAAATTGGAAAAAATAAAATTATTATAAATGAAAAATTGGAAAATAATGAATCAAATATTATTAAAGTAAAACCTGTTTTATCATATAGAAATAGCGCTACTAATATTGATTTTGATAAGTTAAAAATTATTGAAGTAGGTCTTCCTAGTAAATATTCAAGTTCTCCAGTAGAAATGATATCAATCAAAGATTTAATAAATTTAATTAACTTTTTAAGAGACAGTCAAAAGATACAGTTAAATGATTTTTCTGATTATTCAATTAAACAAAAAAAGACACAAAAGATATCTTACAATTCTTATTCTAAATATGAATCTATTTTAGGAGAATTAGTAAATAAATATGGGGTTAGTAAATCTGAAAGTTCAGTAAGAAATTTCATTAAAGCTAACCTTCCATCATGGGCCAAACCGATAGTAGATGAAAAAGGTAATTTAATCTTAACATTTGGTGAAGGAGAAAATCATAAAGTTTTTGTGGCACATATGGATGAAACTGGATATGTTGTTAGTGATATTAAAGAAGATGGAAGGTTAGAGTTAAAAATGCTTGGTGGAATGCTTCAATGGCTTTGGGAGGCACAACCTGCAATTATTCATTTAAGGGATAAGAAGATATCAGGAGTTTTTGAACCTAGACATGACTATCTAACTTCAAGAACACGAAAATCAAATCTCCCATTAAGTGTAAATGCAGGATTTTTATCTAAAAGTGAAGCACTGGAGGCTGGAATTATTTTAGGAGAAACAAGCGTGACAATGCCTAAAAAAATGATAAGATTAAATGAAAATAGAGTTACAGGAAGAAGTTTTGATGATAGAGTAGGGTGTGCAGCTTTAATTTTATCTTTAAATGAAATAAACCCTGGAAAATTAAAAAATAAAATAACTTTTGTATGGTCAGTTGAAGAAGAAATAGGATTGAAAGGTGCAAAATATTCAGCTATAAATTTAAAAAATGCTAGCATAGTTCATCCCGTTGACACATATGTGTCTTCAGACGATCCTTATACAGATGAATCATTTGCAAACTGTCCACTAGGAAATGGAGCAGTAATAAGGGTTTTGGAAAGTATAAATTTCGTTAGTCGTGAAAATTTTAAATTGATTAGAAAATTAGCTAATAATAATAATATCAATGTTCAATATGGAATGACTTCAGGCGGAACAGACGGTCAACCATTTTTATCTTATGGTATTCCGTCAGTGCCAATATCTTGGCCTGGAAGATATTCTCATTCCCCAATAGAAATTATGGATTTAAGAGACATGAATAGTTTAGTTAAATTAATTCAAGCTGTAATTGAAGATTAAGAATTAGTATTTTATAAATTTACACAAATTTTAAAATGAATTTTTTTAAAGAAAAATTATCAAATAAAAAACTACTCGAACTTTATAGATCACTTCTTCTTCCAAGGAAAATTGAAGAAAAAATGTTGCTCTTAATAAGACAAGGTAAGGTTTCAAAATGGTTTGGAGGTATTGGTCAAGAAGCCATTTCAGTTGGAGTTACATCTGCTCTTGAAAACGATGAGTATGTTTTACCAATGCATAGAAATTTAGGAGTTTTCACTACCAGAAAAATTGAATTAAAAAAACTTTTTGCTCAATGGCAAGGAAAACCATCTGGTTTTACAAAAGGAAGAGATAGAAGTTTTCATTTTGGAACACAAGATTATAACATAATTGGAATGATATCTCACTTAGGACCTCAGTTTGGAATTGCAAATGGAATTAGTTTGTCTTGTAAAATAAAGAAAGAAAAATCAGTTTGCGCTGTATTTACTGGTGAAGGAGGGACTAGTGAAGGTGATTTTCATGAAGCACTAAACGTTGCTTCTGTATGGAACCTGCCTGTATTATTTTGTATAGAAAACAATGGCTATGGTTTATCTACTCCAACAAAAGAACAGTTTGTATTAAAAAATATTTCTGACAGAGGTATTGCATATTCAATGGATTCACACACAATCGATGGAAATAATATATTAGAAGTCTATTCTAAAGTTAATAAAATTTTAAAGAGTCAACGTAAAAACCCAAGACCAGTCTTAATTGAATTTAAAACATTTAGAATTAGAGGTCATGAAGAGGCGAGTGGAGTTTCTTACGTTCCTGAAAATTTAATGGATGAGTGGAAGCTTAAAGATCCTGTTTCTAATTATGAGAGCTTTTTATTTAAAGAAGGCATATTAAACGAAGAGCTAAAAAACAAAATACATCTAGACATTCACAATGAAATTAAATCAGAATGGGATAGTGCTAATAATTCGTCAGAAGTTGAACCAACTATAAATCATGAATTAGGTGATGTTTATTCTCCAGTATCAAAAGATTCATTAGTTACAGCTAACCAAGAAAGAATAAGTAAAAGATTTGTAGATGTAATTTCAGACACTCATCATGAAGCAATGTTACTAAATGATGATTTGGTTGTTATGGGGCAAGATATTGCTGAATATGGAGGAGTTTTTAAAATAACTAAAGGTCTTTTAAAGAAATATGGGAAAGACAGGGTTAGAAATACTCCTATATGTGAATCTGTAATTGTATCAACCGCATATGGCCTGGCTATTAAAGGTCATAAATCAATAGTAGAAATGCAATTTGCTGACTTTGTTTCAAGTGGTTTTACACCCGTAGTTAATCTATTAGCAAAATCTTATTATAGATGGGGTCAAACTGCTAATGTTGTGATTAGAATGCCATGTGGAGGTGGAGTAGGGGCAGGACCATTTCATTCCCAAAGTAACGAATCATGGTTTACAACTGTTCCTGGTCTTAAAGTTGTATATCCTGCTTTTCCGTTTGAGGCTAAAGGCTTGTTGCATATGGCTATAGATGATCCTAATCCTGTATTATTTTTTGAGCATAAAAAACTTTATAGGTCTATTGAAGAGCCTGTGCCTAATGATAAGTATTCTTTAGAGTTTGGAAAAGCTACTATAAGAAAAAAAGGCGATGAAATAGTTATCATTTCATATGGACTTGGAGTTCATTGGGCTATTGAAGAATCTAATGAACATCCTGATGATAAAATATGTGTGATTGATTTAAATACGCTTGTTCCTTGGGATCAAAATACAGTCTTTGAGATGGTAAAGAAATGTAATAAAGTTATTCTACTTCAAGAAGACAGTATGTTTGGAGGTTATATGGGAGAAATATCTGCTCAAATAGCAGAAAAATGTTTTGAATATCTTGATGGACCCATTATGAGGGTTGGGTCGTTAGATACACCTGTACCATTTGCTTCAAAACTTGAAACACAATATCTACCTAAACAAAGGCTAAAAGAAAAAATTATTGAACTTTTGAATTATTAATTATTCCTTTTTTCAAAGTTTTCCTTTTTTTTATTTTTTACACGTTTAAATATTAAAACAACGATTATTATTCCTAATAAGGAATACAACAAAACATATGGAATTATAATCAAAGGATTCATTCTTGAACTTTTAGTTGACAGTTACAGCAGTTCCATATGCTAATATCTCAGAAGCACCCTGCATTACCATTGAAGTAGTTATTCTAACATTTACAATCGCATTAGCACCCATTTTAATTGCATCTTCTTCCATTCTTTTTAAAGCTTGTTCACGAGAATCTGCTTGAAGTTTTGTATACTCTGAAATTTCTCCACCAATCAGATTTTTCAAACCTGCAAATATGTCCGAGCCAACGTTTCGAGCTCTAACAGTACTTCCACGGGCAATTCCATGAACTTTAGAAATATTTAAGTTAGGTAGGTCAGGGGTATTTACAATTATCATTTTAAAAGGTTTTTATCAATGTTAGGGAAAAGCTTTAAAGCGTTTTCATAATATAAGGATTTTAAAACTGAATCAGGAAGTGAAAGGCCATACATTTTCCAGTGAGCATGACGCTTTCTATAATAGTCAAAATATTCATCATCAGTCTCTAACACTCTAAAATAGGTATAATATTCAGTTACATTATAGGAATCTTTTCCGAAAAGTATTCGATTTTTATATTTAATTAAAAAATTTCTAGCTTTTTTTGGCTGTCTTCCTAATTCAGCAAGAACTGCACCTATTTCTGTCATAACATTTTTATATTTATCCAAATGATCAGATAGAGCATCCAAATCATTAGCCATCCATCCCATATGAGCATTTATGAATGTTGTCTCTGGATTTTTTCTAAAAATATCATGTTGTTCAGACATTACAGTTTCAAATGAAGGATATTTAGAAGAATCTCCTCTGTATCTTCCTGGTTTCTGTCTTAATTCAAGCCATCGCTCATTATATTCATTTTTATCAAACCAAAATGATTCAGGCTCCCCAGAATGTATTAATACTGGAATATTTAATTTTCCACACAGGCTCCATATAGGGTCTAATCGTGGATCGTTTACACTAATTCTATTTCCACTTGAGTCTTTATCTGTTAAACCTAATGATTTATATACTTTAAGACCTATAACTCCTTCTCTAACAGCGTCTTGAATAATTTTTATGTTATTAGATTCAAAATTAGAATCGTCTATTTTTTCAAAATCAATATTTACAAACAAACCAAATCGAGTAGGGGCTGACTCCTTAATGTTTTTAAGTGATTTCTCTAAATATAAACCCCGAAAACCACTCAAATTAATCATATATGCCATATTAAGGCTGTCCATTTCTGAAACAAGGTTATTAAGATTTTTAAGTGGCATATCAAATTGATGATTATGAACATCAATAAATGGAAATTTAGATTTTTTTAATTTAGTTTCTTTAATGTCTAGAGTAGATATTGGAGAGTATTTCTCTATATCCATTACATTGTTTTTTGTTTGTATGTATGAAATAGAAAAATAAACCAAAGAAGTTATTATAAAAATAAAAAAAACTACTTTAATTAAGTTTTTTATGGTAATCCAAATCATTGTATATATCTAAAGATAATTTAATGGGATAAGAACTAATGTTGAATCCCAACGAATTCTAATAGAAGTGCCTAAACTATCATCAATAAAATCAATAGTTAATTGTTCCACAGTTTCAGTCATTTGGTTGGAAGAAACGTTCACTGAAATAAGATCATTATCATAATCTGGTTCCATATAACCAAATGCTCCAGCATCAGTATTTAATGTTATTTTCCAAGAATCTTTATAAGGAACGGCATACATTCGATATTTACCTAAATCAATCAATCGTCCAGCAAAGAATATGGATTCATTTGTTTCAAATGTAGTTGCAAAATTAGCTCCCAATCTCCAATAATTGTTAAAGGGAACTAATGCACCATCAGATAATTCGCCAAATATTAGTCTTTCCTTCTTAAAAGGACGACTATAATCAACTTCCATAACCAATGACTCTTTTACTAATTCAGAAGAACCTCTTGGACTAGCTGGATTTAAAAATGACACATATATCAATCCACATATAATGATAAGGAATAAAACTCCAACAATTTTTAAAATTTTTGATACTTTCATAAATATATATTTATTAGTAATGCAATTTACATATTATTTAAGGGTGGGAGATGTATTTGTAGAAACAAATTCTATTTTACATAATATAAATTATAGACTATTTAAATGAATCGCTCATATCATATAAATAGTACTATATTGAAGTATAATTCGTACAATGAAGGATGATAAATTAGGATTATGGTCTAGTACTTCCCTAGTTATTGGAAATATGGTTGGTTCTGGTATATTCTTACTTCCTGCATCCTTAGCTATATATGGTACAATAAGTATAATTGGTTGGCTGTTTTCTTCTGTGGGTGCTATTTTATTAGCATTAGTATTCGGAGAGTTATCTAAAATTTCAAATAAAAATCCTGGTGGACCATATTATTACACAAGGAAATCATTTGGAGATTTACCTGCATTTCTTGTTGCTTGGGGCTATTGGATTTCTATTTGGTGTACAAATGCAGCTATTACTGTTGCTTTACTTGGATATTTAGGTGTATTATTTCCAGAACTTAACTCCAATCCAATATTATCAATTTGTACAGGATTATTTTTTATTTGGTTTTTTACATGGATAAATTCAAGAAAAATAAACACTATTGGTCTTGTTCAGACTGTTACAACTGCACTAAAAATTATTCCAATAGTCTTTATAGGCTTTATAGGCTTATTTTATATTGATTTCAGTAATTTTTATCCTTTTAATGCCTCAGATCAATCTAATTTTGAAGCTATAACTGCAACAACAACTTTAACTTTTTTCGCCTTTTTAGGCATGGAAAGTGCGACTATACCTAGTGATAAAGTAAATAATGCAAGTCAAACAATCAAAAAAGCTACTATTTATGGTACATTATTTACCATAATTATATATCTGATGAGTACTATCTCTATAATGGGATTAATACCTCTTGATGATTTAGCTAATTCAAATGCTCCTTTTGCTGACGCTGCAGAAATAATTTCAGGTAGTTTTTCTAGAAAAATTGTTGCCATTGGTGCAGTTATCGCTACCATGGGTGCTTTAAATGGATGGATCCTTATTCAAGGACAAATTCCAATGTCAGCTTCTATTGACGGGTTGTTTCCTGAGATATTTGGGAAGAAAAACAGTAACAACTCCCCTATTTCAGGAATTATAATCTCCAGTATTTTAATCTCATTTCTTTTACTTTTTAACTTCTCTAAAACTCTGGTTGAAGCCTTTACCTTCATGATTAAATTATCTACTTTATCAGTTATAACTCCATATTTATTTTCCACAGCTTGTCTGGCTCTTTTATCAAAGACCAATAATTTTAGACTAATAATTTCTTTTTTAGCATTTATTTTTTCAATTTGGATAATAATTGGTTGTGGAATTGAAACTGTAACCTTAGGTTTTATTATGTTACTAACCGGTATTCCTTTTTATTTTTGGTTGAAAAGGAAATAAACAATTATAAGAAAATGGAAAAATACTACATAAACCCAAATATTGAAGAAGCTGAAACCTTACCTTCCTCTTTTTACAGAAGTAAAAAGGTTTTCAAAAAAGTCAAAAAAAATATTTTTCTAAAAGCTTGGCATTTTGTTGGAGATGAAAACAGCCTAATTCCTTTAAGTAAAAGTGCTTATCCATTCATATTGTTGGATAATTTCTTGAGTGAACCCATGGTTTTAGTCAGAGATAACAACGATAAAATAAAGTGTTTTTCTAATGTCTGCACCCACAGGGGGAACATCGTAATTAGTGATCCTGGTAAGTATAAGAGTTTAACATGTGGCTATCATGGAAGAAAATTTGATTTAAATGGAAAATTTAAATCAATGCCAGAATTTCAAAAAACAAAAGATTTTCCAAGAGCCTGTGATCATTTACATGAATTTAAGATAGAAAAGTTAGGTCCATTTTTATTTGCAGGTGTTAATCCTGAATTTGAACTAAGTGATACATTTAAAATAATGAAAGAAAGAATTGGCTTTCTTCCAATTAACCAATTCAAGTTAGATACTAATAAAAGCAAAGATTACTTGGTTAATTCAAATTGGGCTTTATATTGTGATAATTTTCTAGAAGGATTTCATATTCCATTTGTTCATGATGACCTCAATGATGTTTTAGATTATGGAGATTATAAGACACTTACATATGACAAAATGAACCTTCAAATTGGATACACAGACTCAAGTGAAGAAGTCTTTGATCTTCCTTTAAACCATCCAGATAATGGTAAAAATGTAGCTGCATATTATTACTGGGTATTTCCAAATATGATGTTTAATTTTTATCCTTGGGGGCTTTCTGTCAATATAGTAAAACCTATTTCAATAAATCAAACTAGAGTTTCATTTAGATCCTATGTTTATGATGAATCCAAGTTAAATAATGGTGCTGGAGCAGTATTAGACAAGGTGGAACGAGAAGATGAGTTTGTTGTTGAAGGTGTTCAAAAAGGTCTAAATTCTAGTTTCTATAAAGCTGGTCGCTTTTCTCCCACCCGTGAAAAAGGGGTACATCATTTTCACAAGTTACTGGCTGAGTTTATAAATTAATATGTATCTGTTTTCTTTTGAATAAGACTTCTCTGCGTTTTTATTTAAAAAAATCACTCTTCTCCTCCCATGTATCTCCTCCTCCACCCTTAACGGTTGGGGAATATCCCGTTTCAGAACTAATGAGAGTTTTAATATTCATTTGAAATTCATCTATTATAAAGGTGATTTCTTTGGAATCTAGATTAGATATTAATTTTCATTCAGTTATACTGTGGATTAGTTATTCAGGTAATTTATTTTTTAATAATTTTAATGGATTTACTTACTGTACGACCCTGAATTTGAATAATATATATTCCATTATTAAATGAAGATAGATCTACATCAATTTTTCTCGAACTAGAAACTGACCTTAATTGGTCAGAAGAAGTAACTTTTTCATCTTCTTAAAAGTAAGAAAATTAAAAACAATTAGACTTTAGTCCGTTTTTTTCTGTTTATTAAATAATATAATCCTCCTGTTGACCATAAAGTCCATAGTACCAATATAGGCTGAAAAAACAAACGGAATAATCGCTTGGAATCAGTGTTTAAACCAAAAGCATCTATATTATTTACATATTGATTGATATTACCAGGGAAAATTAAAATATAAAAAATTGCCAAGCTAATACCTGTTATTACTTTTAGTTTTCCACCCAAGACCATCAAAGCTCCTAAAATAATTTCTACAACTCCTGATGCAAGTATTACAAAATCCATTAAATTTTCTTCATTAGTTATCCAAGTAGGTACTTGCGCTTGAAATTCAATTCTACTAAAGGTTAAATGTCCAATACCAATATATAGCATAGCTAAGCCTAAAAGAACTCTAAAAATATTTTGTAAGGTGATTGTTTTTATTTGCATATTTTTATAAATATAAAAAATTATATTCTTATGAAGAACTGTTTTCTAGCACTACTACTCTCTTCTTTTATGTTTTATTCGTTTGGACAAATTAAAGAAAGTCAATCCATAGACAATATTTTTATGGAATGGAACAAACCTAATACACCAGGGGCTGCAATAGGAATTGTTAAAAATGGTAATCTTATTTATTCTAATGGGTATGGAATTGGTGACTTAGAACATGATATAGAAATAACTCCATCATCTGTTTTCTATATTGGTTCCGTTTCAAAACAATTTGTGACGTTTAGCATTTTACTCCTTGAAGAACAAGGAAAATTAAATCTTGATGATAAAATTCAAAAATACTTGCCAGATTTTCCAGAATACGATACTCCTCTAACTATTCGGCATTTTATTCACCATACTAGTGGTGTTCGAGACTATTTAACTTTAATGTATTTAAAAGGTAGGAGCTATTTAGATAAAACAGATAAAAATGAAGTCTATGAACTTATAAAAAAGCAGAAAGAATTAAATTTCTCACCTGGAGAAAAATATTTGTATAGTAATTCTTGTTATTTTATGCTTGCAATGATAATTGAAAAGGCATCTGGTCAGTCATTAAAAATATTTGCATATGAAAATATTTTTGAGCCTTTAGGAATGAAAAATTCACTTTTTTATGATGACAATACTGATCTGATTAAAAATCGAGTATTTAGTTATAAAAAGAAAAATAACAAAGAAGGTTTTGATAATTTAATCATGAGATTTGATCTTGTTGGTTCGGGTGGAGTATATTCTAATATAGAAGACTTGTTTTTATGGGATCAGAATTTTTATAATAATAAACTTGGAAATGGAGGGCAAAAGATCATCAATAAAATGCATGAAGAAGGTCTATTAAATAATACGGAAAGCAGTGGTTATGCTTTTGGATTGAATATTGGAGTTTACAGGGGACTCAAAACGGTTAGTCACGGAGGATCACTAGCTGGTTATCGGGCTCAATTAATGCGATTCCCAGAGGAGAAAACTTCTATAATCATATTAGCCAACAGAGGGGATTCAAATCCAACAGACAAAACACTTCAGGTAGCGGACGTAATTCTTGAAAATGAATTTTCCGAAAAACCTCAAAAGAAAAAAGACAATACGGTACAAAACAGTACGAATAATTCAAAGAAGATTTTTCCAAAACAATTAATTGGTGAATTAAAAGATTACACTGGAAATTTTTACAGTGAAGAATTAGACTTTAACTACCTGGTAATCCTTAGAGATGGAAAGTTGAAAGTTGAAATTTCAAATTATAAAGCACAAGACCTTATAAAATTTGGCATTGATACATTTAACATAGACAATGGCATAATTCATTTTAAAAGAGAAAACAAAGTAATTGTAGGTTTTGAACTTGATGCTGGAAGAGTAACTAATTTGAAATTTGAAAAAACATAATTAAAAATACCTAAACTTAATAATATAGTAAATATATATAGAATCTTAATTAAGAGGTTAAAAATCAACTAATTAATCACAAGTTCCCCATATAGGTTTGTTGGTATCTGTTAATTCTGAACCAGTAGAGAACTGAGATGGTACAGATGAAATGTTAGAAACACACCACCCTGTTAAATC